>NZ_JBSFTC010000004.1:0-79874 GCF_053590415.1 Nonomuraea sp. NPDC003201 | reverse complement strand
CCGCAGAAGGGCTGGAGGATTCCGGGGACGGTGACCGGCGCTGAGGGCGAGAGGTTCTTGGTGAGGGTGACCAACGTTGAAGGCCGGAGGGGTGGCGGGGTTGAGGCTGGGGTGAACGGTCGCGACACTACGGAGTTGTCGCGCTACTTTTCGTGACAATGCGTGCGATGATCGTTTCCATGTGGGACATGCGATCCAGCGGAGGTTCGGTGCACGCCCGGGTGGCCGTGACCGGCATGGGTGTGCGCACCCCTGCGGGCGCCCATCCCCAGGAGCTGTGGGACACCCTGCTGGCCGGCCGGTCCACGGCGCGTACGATCACCTCGTTCGACGCCGAGGGCCTGCCGGTGGACTTCGCCTGCCAAGTGCCCGACCTCGACCTCGACGGCTATGTGAAGCCCAGGGACGCCCGCCGGATGGACCGCGTCACGCGGCTGGCGTTCTGTGCCGCGACCGATGCCCTCGCCGATGCGGGCCGGACGGCGGCGGCGCCCGAGCGGCGGGCCGTCGTGACCGGGACCGGGTACGGCGGCGTCGCCACCCAGGAGGTCGCCTTCGGCACCCTGGACGAGCGCGGACGCGCCTGGCCGGGTCCGCTGCACATCCCCATGAGCATGCACAACGCCGCCGCCGCCGAGATCAGCATCCGGCACGCGTTCCTCGGCCCGAGCATGTCGGTGGCGACCGCGTGCGCCTCCGGCAGCCACGCCATAGGTGAGGGCATGCGGCTGGTCCGCGACGGGACGGCGGACGTGGTGCTGGCGGGCGGCATGGAGGCGGGGGTGCAGGCCAGCGCGCTGGTCGGGTTCGGGCGGGTGGGGGCGCTGTCGCGTCGCACGTCGGAGCCCGAACGTGCCAGCCGGCCCTTCGACGCGGACCGCGACGGGTTCGTGCTGGGCGAGGGAGCGGCGTTCCTCGTGCTGGAACGGCTGGAGGACGCGCTGTGCAGGGGCGCCCACGTGTACGCCGAGTTGAGCGGGTACGGCCGGACGTCCGACGGCCATCACCTCACGGCCCCCGACCCCGAGGGCGGCGGCGCGTACCGCTGCATGCGTCACGCGCTGGCCGACGCCGGGGTCGCGGCGGCCGATGTCGTCCACGTCAACGCGCACGCCACCTCCACCCGCCTCAACGACGAGATCGAGGCGCGGGCGATCGCGCGGTTGTTCGGCGAGTACGCGGTGCCCGTCACGGGGAGCAAGAGCGTGATCGGCCACGCCCTGGGGGCCTCGGGCGCCATCGAGGCCGTGATCAGCGTGCTGACCCTGAGCGAGCGCACCATCCACCCCACCGCGAACCTCGACCGCCGGGACCCGGCCTGCCCCGTCGACGTCGTGACCGCGCCGCGCCCCGTCGTTCCCGGCCCGGTGCTGTCCAACTCGTTCGCCTTCGGGGGGCACAACGCGACCCTCGTCTTCACCCCGTTCCGGGAGGACCGATGAAACTGGCGGGCACGACCGCCCTGGTCACGGGCGCCAGCGGCGGCATCGGCCAGGCCACGGCCCGCGCGCTCGCGCGGCACGGCGTGCACCTGGTCCTGACCGGCCGCGACGCCGGCGTGCTGGAGACGCTGGCCACGGAGGTGGGCGGGCGAGCCGTCCCCGCCGACCTGACGGGCCGCAAAGCCATCGCGAAGATGATGAAGCAGGCCGGACCGGTCGACATCCTGGTGGCCAACGCCGGGGTCATCGCTCCCGCGCGGATGACCGATCACGATCTCGACGAGATCGACCACTACCTGGAGCTCAACCTGCGCGTGCCGCTCGTGATGGCCCGCCTGGCCGCCG
Organism: Nonomuraea sp. NPDC003201; assembly: GCF_053590415.1. Classification (NCBI taxonomy): domain Bacteria; kingdom Bacillati; phylum Actinomycetota; class Actinomycetes; order Streptosporangiales; family Streptosporangiaceae; genus Nonomuraea; species Nonomuraea sp. NPDC003201. Next base: position 78,087 of record NZ_JBSFTC010000004.1, on the reverse strand, counting down.
AGCGGATGGTGGCCAACGGGCGCGGCCACCTGGTGTTCATGAGCTCGATTGGCGGGAAGATGGCGCATCCGCATCTGGCCGTCTATAACGCGACCAAGCATGGCCTGCGGGGGTTCGGGCATGCGGCCAGGATGGACCTGGCGCCCTACGGCGTCGGCGTCTCCGTCATCTGCCCGGGACTGGTGCGCGACGCCGGGATGCTCACCCGTACGTCGCTGACCGTGCCTCCATGGATGACGCGCAGCCCGCTGCACGTGGCGCGGGCGGTGTGCCGGGCCATCCTGACCGACGCCGCCGAGATCGACGTCGCGCCGCTGCCCGTCCGCGTCGCGGCCGGGCTGGCGAGCGTGTGGCCCGGGGCCGGGGCGCGGGTGCAGCGCCTCATGGGAGTCGAGGGGTACGCCCGCGCCGCCGCCGGCCGCGGCTTCCTGTGACCGGTTGACATCAAGCAAGGTTGAGGTTGCAGGCTCGGAAGACGAGTTGACCGCTGTCTCCGGGAGTGCGCCATGCATGCCGTCGTCCTGCACACCTTCGGCCCCGCCGAGAACCTCCGCTACGAGAGCGTGCCCGACCCCGAGCCGGGGCCCGGCCAGGTTCGCATCGCCGTCAAGGCGGCCGGGGTGCACCTGATCGAGACGACCATGCGGTCAGGGGCGACCGGCGGCATGACGCCGCCGCTGCCGGAGCTCCCGGCGATCTTCGGCGGCGAGGTGGCCGGACGCGTGGACCAGGTGGGTCCCGGGGTGGATCCGTCCTGGATCGGGCGTGATGTGGCGACCGCGTACGGCCGCCCCGGCGGCTACGCGGAGCTGGCGGTCGCGGACGTGACCTCCGTGCACCCGATCACCTCCGGCTACGAGACGGCCGTGGCCATGGTCGTCACCGGGGTGACGGCGCTGCAGTTCCTGGACGTGGCCAAGCTGACCCCTGACGACGTCGTGCTGGTGACCTCGGCGGCCGGCGGCATCGGGCGCCTGATCGTCCAGTACGCGCGCGGCCTCGGCGCCAGGGTCGTCGGCGCGGCGGGCGGGGCGGCGAAGGCGGCGGCCGTACGCGACCTCGGGGCGGACCTCGCCGTCGACTACGACCAGCCGGGCTGGGAGGAGACCGTCGCCAAGGAGCTGGGCGGCCGCGCGGTCACCGCTCTGCTCGACGGGGTCGGCGGCGACAAGGCGCGGGCCGCGTTCGGGCTGCTGGCCGACGGCGGCCGCTACGTCACCATCGGCAACGCCTCCCGGCAGGAGTTCCAGCCGGACCCCCGGACGGTGGAGGAGCGCGGCCTCACCGTGACCAACGCCCTGATGCTGCTGCTCGGCGAGCCGAACACGCGGCCGGACTACGAGGCCAGGGCACTGGCAGCGCTCGCCGACGGCACGCTGACCCCTGCCGTGCAGACGTTCCCGCTCGCGGAGGCGGCGGCCGCCCACGCCGCGCTCGAAAGCAGGCGTACGACGGGCAAGGTCGTCCTCATCCCTTAGCCGCGAATCCCCAAAGCCGCGAATCTCCTAAGCCGCGAATCTCCTAAGCCGCGACTGCCTTGGCCGCGATGGCGTACTGCGGGTTCTCGGGGCGGTAGGACGAGCCGACGACGGTGAACCCGGCCTCGGCCAGCCGCGCCTCCAGGTCGGCGGGGGTGAACGGCAGGAAGTCGATGGTGTGCCGGTGGTGGCTGAGCGTGCCGTCGGGGTGCTCCTGGACGAACAGGATCTCGGCCAGGCACGGCTCGTCGAAGCTCTCGGGGAAGGTCCAGACGTAGACGCAGGTGGACCGTACGCCGTCCCGCTCGCGCACCCGATCGCCGACCACGATCCGCCGGCGCTCGCGATAGAGCAGCTCCCAGTTGCGGGAGTCGACGATCAGCGTGCCGGTCGGGGACAGCACCTGCCGCATCCCCGACAGCGCCGCCACCATGGCCTCGCGCGACCCCGTGTGGACGAGGGAGTTGCCCAGGCACAGCACCAGCTCGTACGGCCCCGTCACGGCGGCGGGCAGGTCCTCCCACCGGGAGGTGAGCAGCTCCACGCCGGCGGGCACGCGGCGGCGCGCCTCCGCGACCATCTGCGGGCTGCCGTCGGTGGCGGTCACCCGGAACCCGGCGTGCGCCAGCGCCATGGCGTCCGCCCCGATGCCGCAGGCGCAGTCGAGCACGGGCGCGCCCGGCGGCAGGGCGTCGACCACGGCTTGGATGAACTCCCGTCTGGAGACGGACATGCCGCCGATCACGCCCGGGGGATTCACGATCTCGTCGGAGAAGATCCAGTGGTAGTCGACGGCCAGGTCACGGTAGTAGTCCGACACGAAGCGAGCCTCGCACGATCACCGCAGCCGGTCCACCCAATAAAGCCCAGCCAATAAGGTGCCAGGCGATGGACACCTTACGAGCTCCCCGCCTCATGTCCGGCGATCGCGTCCGGGTCGTCTCCCCCGCCTCCCCGCCCAACCCCGACCTGGTCGCCGCCGGAGTCGAGCTCCTCACCTCATGGGGGCTCCGGGTCGAGCTGGCCGAGCACGCCTTCGACCAGTGGGGCTACATGGCGGGCCGCGACGAGGAGCGCGCCGCCGACCTGAACGACGCCTTCCGGGATCCGGGCGTACGGGCCGTGTTCGCGACGAGGGGCGGCAAGGGCGCGTACCGGATCGTGGACGACCTGGACTTCGACGCGCTCGCACGGGACCCCAAGCCCGTGATCGGCTTCAGCGACATCACCCACCTCCACCTGGCCGTCTGGCGGCACTGCCGCCTGGCCGGCCTGCACGGCCCCTTCGTCAACTGGAACGCGTCCGTCACGGGACCGGCGTCGGCCGAGGCGCTGCGCCGCGCGCTGATGACCACCGACCCCGTCACCGTTCACCGCGACCCGTCCGAGGTCACCGCGCAGGTCGGCGCGGCGGGCAGCGCCACGGGCACGCTGATCGGCGGCAACCTGAGCGCGGTCCGCACGCAGGTCGGCGCCGGGCTGCCCAGCCTGGAGGGAGCGATCCTCTTCCTGGAGGACAACCGCGGCACCGGTCTGGGCGAGGTCGACCGCACCCTGACGCAGCTGTCCCGTTCGGGAGCGCTCGACGGCGTACGCGGCATCGCGCTCGGGCAGTTCCTGGGGTACGAGCAGGACGACGGGGACCCGACGCTGGGCGGCTGGGGCGTCGTGGACGTGCTGCGCGACCACCTCGACCGGCTCGGCGTCCCGATCCTCGGCGGCCTGCCGGCCGGGCACGGCGACAACCCGCCGACCATCCCCATCGGCACGGAGGCCACGATCGACACGGCCGCGGGCACCCTGACCGTGCAGGCCGCCGTCAGGTGACCCGTGTTAAGCGATGAAGAATCTCTTCGCAAAGATCTCGCTTACGAAGGAAAATGTTGAGACGCTGATCTGCACCAGGTGCCCCCAGCCCCAAGGAGTGGTTCATGCGCCGCCTATTGGCGATCTCCGCGGTCGCCGCGCTGCCCTTAACTTCTGGCATCGTCCCAGCTCACGCCCAGGATCCCGCTGATCGGCAGCAGGCCTTCACGGCCGCCGCGCAGGAGTTCAAGGTCCCCGAGAGCGTCCTGCTCGGCGTGTCCTACCTGGAGTCGCGGTGGGAGGCCCATGCCGGGCAGCCGTCCAACGACGCCGGGTTCGGGCCCATGCATCTCACCGACGCCGCCGCGTACACCGCCTCCAACCATCACAGCGACGGCGAGGAGGATGCCCGGGGCGACGAGAACCGGCCCCTGCCCGCCCCCGAACCCCAGCAGTCCTCCGTAGCGATCCCCGCCTCCCTCCGCACCATGGAGAAGGCCGCGCAGCTCACCGGCGAGACCCACGAGCGGCTGCGTACGGACGACGCCGCCAACATCCGGGGCGGCGCCGCGCTGCTCGCCGACTACCAGAAGGCGCTCGGCGCGCCGCTGAGCGACAACCCCGGCGAGTGGTACGGCGCCGTCGCCAAGTACTCCGGGGCCCAGGAGGACGGGGCGGCGAAGTTCTTCGCCGACGAGGTGTTCGCGACGATCAAGGACGGCGAAGCGCGCACCACGGACGACGGGCAGCGGGTCGCGCTCCCGGCCGTGCCGGACCTGGAGAAGATCGAGAAGTGGCTGGAGAAGCTCGGTCTGCGCCCGTCCAGGAAGGACGGCGTGGAGTGCCCGATCACCGTCTCCTGCGAGTGGATCCCGGCCGCCTACCAGGAGCTGCCCCCGAACAACTACGGGCACTACGACCTGGCCAACCGGCCGTTCAGCCAGAAGATCGAATACATCATCATCCATGACATGGAGGGATACTTCGACTCCTCCATCCGCCTGAACCAGGACCCGAAGTACGGAGCCAGCTGGCAGTACTCGGTGCGGTCCAGCGACGGCCACATCGCCCAGCACGTCAAGGGCAAGGACGTCGCCTGGCAGGCCGGCAACTGGTACGTCAACGCCAAGTCCATCGGCATCGAGCACGAGGGCTTCCTGGCCGAGGGCAGCACCTGGTACACCGAGGCGATGTACCGCTCGAGCGCCCGGCTGGTCCGCTACCTGGCGTTCAGGTACGGCATCCCGCTCGACCGCGCCCACATCCTGGGCCACGACAACGTCCCCGGCACGCTGCCCACGACCGTGAAGCAGATGCACGAGGACCCGGGCCCGTTCTGGGACTGGGCGCACTACTTCCAGCTGATGGGCGCCCCGTTGCACCGGTTCGGCGGGCCCAACTCCGGCTCGGTCATGATCAAGCCGGACTTCGCCACGAACAAGCCGTACTTCTACGGGTGTGACCGCAAGAACCCGGAGAACGCCTGCCCGCCGCTCCCCGCGAGCACGGTCTGGCTGCGCACCGAGCCGAGGGCGGACGCGCCGCTGATCAAGGACATCGGCAAGCACCCCACGGGCGAGTCCCTCTACAGCGTGTACGACCACAGCGCCCGCGCCACCACCGGCCAGCGCTTCGCCGTGGCCGAGCGCCAGGGCGACTGGACGGCCATCTGGTACCTGGGACAGAAGGCGTGGTTCCTCAACCCGGCGAGCGCGCCGACCGCCGTACCGTCGGCCGGCCTCGTGGTCACCCCGAAGCCTGGCAAGGCCACCGTCCCGGTGTTCGGCAGGGCGTACCCGGAGCAGGAGGCGTACCCGGCGGACATCCCGTACCAGGCGGTGACCCCGCTGCAGTACACGTTCTCGGCAGGCGAGAAGTACACGCTCGCCGGGGCGGCGCCCGCGGAGTACTACCGGGCGGTCACCTTCACCATGGACCAGGACCACAAGGTGGTCCGGGGCAAGACGAAGTACCTGCAGATCCAGTTCGGCCACCGCGTCATGTTCGTCAAGGCTGACGACGTGCAGGTGACGTTCTCCGGGTGAACTCCTTGACGGCGCGCCTGGTGCTCGCGAGCGCCTCCTGAGAGGAGTCGTACGTGCGCTGGGCGACGCCGACGAACACGCAGTCGACGACGAGGAGCTGGCTGATCCGGCTGGCCAGGGCGCCGGGACGGAACTCCGTCTCGCGCCCGGCGGAGATCAGCACGTGTTCGGCCAGCTCCGCGATGGACGAGCGCGGGTTGTTCGTGATCGCGACCGTGGTGGCCCCGGCCTCCTTGGCCCGGGTCAGCGGCTCGATCACGTCGGGCGTCTCCCCCGACGTGCTGATGCCGATCGCGACGTCGCCCTCCCTGAGCAGCACCGCGCTGGTCAGCGCCAGGTGCGCGTCCTGGAAGGCGTGGCTGGACAGCCCGATGCGCAGCAGCTTCTGCGCGACGTCCTCGGCCACCAGCCCGGAGGCGCCCACGCCGTACGCGTCGATCCGCCTAGCACCCACGATGGCGTCCACGACCAGGCCCAGCCGCTCGGAGGTCAGCTGGGCCACGGTGTCGTTGATCGCCTCCGACTCGGCCCGCGCGACCTTCTGGATGACCTCCGACAACGGGTCGTCCGGTGCCAGGTCGCCGGGCACGAGCCGGTCGGGCTGCGCGGCGGCAGCGGCTAAGGCCAGCCGGAGCTGCGGATATCCCGCGAACCCGAGCAGCCTCGCCGTGCGCACGATCGTGGCCTCGCTGGTGCCCGAGGCGGCGGAGAGCTCCGTGATGGTGCTCCTGGCCACCGTCGCGGGGTCCTCCAGGATGAGCCGGGCGACGGTCTGCGCGGCCGGCGTCAGGGACGGCAGCACACCGCGGACCGTGGCCACCAGAGTGTCGGCCCGCATGCCGTTCCCGCTGTCGTCCACGTCCTGATTATGCCGTCCGTTTAACGCGATATGCCGTTCGTGGGTGCCCCTGATTAACGCAATGTGCCATTTGTCATGCCCACGGGCTCCTCCGGCACGGCGATCAGGCCGAGCTCGGCGGGGGTGGCCACGAGCGGGTGGAAGGGAACGACGCGCACGGTGTAGCCGAACGCTCCCGTCCGGTCGAGCGGCACCGTGCCCGTGTAGTGGGCCCGGCCGTCGTCGCCCGCCGACGCGACGGTCAGCTTCGCGTACGTCGGGCGCATCAGCTCGTCGTGCGGCCCGACCTTGCCGTAGGCGGCCTCGACCAGCACGTCGTCAGGCTCCAGGTCGCCGAGCGCGATCGTGGCGTGCAGCTCGATGGAGGCGCCCACCTCCGGCGTGTCCCCCACGCCCGAGGCCTCGACGTGCTCGACGCGCACCCCCGGCCAGGCCCTGGTGACCCGGACCCGCCAGGCCGCGAACGCCTTCGCGGGCGCGTACGAGTCGGCCGACAGCGCGTTGGCCGCGGCGGCGGCCGGGTTGTACAGGTCGACCACGTAGTCCCGCAGCATGCGCCCGGCCAGCACCTTGTGGCCCAGCGAGGTGAGCGTGTGCTTGACCATCTCCAGCCAGCGCCGCGGCAGCCCGTCCACGGGACGGTCGTAGAACCGGTCGGACACCTCGTGCTCGATCAGGTCGTAGAGGGCGGCGGCCTCCAGCTCGTCGCGCCGGTCGGTGTCCGTCACGCCGTCGGCGGTCGGGATCGCCCAGCCGTTGGTGCCGTCGTACCACTCGTCCCACCAGCCGTCGCGGATCGACAGGTTGAGGCCGCCGTTCAGCGCGGACTTCATCCCCGAGGTGCCGGACGCCTCCAGCGGGCGCAGCGGGTTGTTCAGCCAGACGTCGCAGCCCTGGACCATGAGCTGGCCGAGCGTCATGTCGTAGTCGGGCAGGAAGACGATGCGGTGGCGCACGTTGGCCTGATCGGCGAACTTGACGATCTGCTGGATCAGCTTCTTCCCGCCCTCGTCCGCGGGGTGCGCCTTGCCGGCGATCACGATCTGGACCGGCTTGTCCGGGTCGAGCAGCAGCTGGGTGAGCCGCCGGGGATCGCGCAGCATCAGCGTCAGCCGCTTGTACGACGGCACCCGCCGGGCGAAGCCGATGGTCAGCACGTCGGGGTCGAGCGCGTCGTCGATCCACCCGAGCTCGGCGTCCGAGGCGCCGCGCTCGCGCCACGACCTGCGCAGGCGCACCCGGGCGCCCTCGACGAGCCGCTGCCGCAGCGTGCCCCTGATCTGCCAGAGGTCGGCGTCGGAGATCTTCTGGATGCCCTCCCAGCCGCGGGCCCGCTCCAGCAGCGAGGGCAGCTCGCGCTCGGCCAGCTCCATGAACTCCCTGCCGACCCAGGTGGGCGCGTGCACGCCGTTGGTGATCGACCCGATCGGCACCTCGGCCACGTCAAATCCGGGCCAGAGATCCTTGAACATCTCACGGCTGACCTGGCCGTGCAGCACGGAGACGCCGTTGACCCGCTGGGCCAGCCGCATGCCCATGACGGCCATGTTGAACCGGGTGGGATCGGCCTCGGCGCCCAGCGCCAGGATCCGCTCGACGGGCACGGTCGGCCAGGCGTTCGCACCGCCGAAGTGGCGCTCGATCATGTCCACGGGGAACCTGTCGATGCCCGCGGGGACGGGCGTGTGCGTGGTGAACACCGTGCCCGCCCGCACCGCCTCCAGCGCCTCGTCGAACGAGAGCCGCGCCTCGGTGAGCTCGCGGATGCGCTCCAGGCCGAGGAAGCCGGCGTGCCCCTCGTTCGTGTGGAACACCTCGGGATCGGCATGCCCGGTGATCTTGCAGTACGCCCTGATGGCGCGTACGCCGCCCACGCCCAGCAGCAGCTCCTGCATGAGCCGGTGGTCGGTGCCCCCGCCGTAGAGGCGGTCGGTGATGTCGCGGGCGGCCGTGTCGTTCTCGGCCACGTCGGAGTCGAGCAGCAGCAGCGGCACCCGTCCGACCTGCGCCACCCACACCTGCGCGTGCAGCTCGCGCTCGCCCGGCAGGGCCAGGCGGATCTTGACCGTCTCGCCGGCGGCGTCCTTCAGCAGGCTGAGCGGCAGGCCGCCCGCGTCGAGCGACGGGTAGTGCTCCAGCTGCCAGCCCTCCGGCGACAGCGACTGCGTGAAGTAGCCGTGGCGGTAGAGCAGGCCGACCGCGAGGATCGGCACGCCCAGGTCGCTGGCGGCTTTGAGGTGGTCTCCGGCCAGGATGCCGAGGCCGCCCGAATACTGCGGGAGGGCGGCGGCGATGCCGTATTCAGGGGAGAAGTACGCGATGGCCCGCGCCCCGTCGGGAAGCGTCTGGTACCAGCGCGGGGAGGTCATGTATTCGCGTAGGTCGTCGGCCGCGTCGGCGAGGCGGCGCAGGAAGCGGCGATCTGCGGCCAGCTCGCTGAGCCGGGCGGGGGTGACGGCGCCGAGCAGGGCCACGGGGTCGTGCCCGACCTGCTCCCAGAGCGCGGCGTCCACCTCCGCGAAGAGGTCCAGCGTCTCCGGGTGCCAGGACCAGCGGAGATTATGGACGAGCTCGCCGAGGGCGGCCAGCTCCGCGGGCAGGACGGTGCGGACGGTAAACCGGCGGATTGCTCTCACGTTTCTGCACCCTACGGGCTAGGAGGGACCTCTCAGTCCTTCACCCCCATGAAGGCCGTTCAAACCACTTCCGGGAACAAGCATGAAGACGGACGATTGGGGCAACTTTCCTGAATGTTGGCACTCCCGCGGACACACTCGGGAGGTCTATCCGCTGCTGTCCACAATTTACATGCAAGGATCGTTCCGACCACGGTGGTTCGCTCTTCCAGCGGTCCACCGCCGGGACGCGGAGTCTGCACCCACGGAAAGCCTCCGGCGGCACCGAGCGCGCCGTCGCCAACCCTTGAATGCGATGATCGGACGAATTCCCATCACGGACATCTCCCCCGTCGTCGACTGCGGGCAGTGGCCCGCCAAGGCGGTCGCCGGCGAGACCTTCGAGGTCTCGGCGACCGTGTTCAGAGAGGGCCACGATGCCGTGGCCGCGGGCGTGGTGCTCACCTCGCCCGATGGGCAGCGTGCCCGTCTGAGACGGATGCGCGAGCTCGCCCCCGGCACCGACCGCTGGGGCGTGGAGGTCTCCCTTCCCGCCGAGGGTGACTGGCTGTTCCGGGTAGAGGCCTGGAGCGACCCGATCAGCACATGGCTGCACGACGCCGAGATCAAGATCCCCCGCGGCATGGACGTCGATCTGATGTGCGAGGAGGGCGCCCGGCTGTTCGAGCGGGCGGCGAAGGCCGTGCGCACGGCCGACTGCCCCAACGGCAAGCCCAAGAACGGCTCGAACGGCTCCAACGGCGGCTCGAACGGCGGCTCCAAGAGGAACGGCAACGGCGACAGCGCCTGCGGGCACCGTGCCGCCCTGCTGTCGGTCTCCGCCACGCTGCGCGACGAGGACCTGGACCCCAGGGCCCGGCTGTCGATCGCGCAACTGCCGGAGACGGCCGCGCTGCTGGAGTCGCACCCGTTCCGGGAGCTGGTGACCAGGTCCAAGTCGAACAAGATCAGGGTGGACCGGCGCCGGGCGCTCTACGGCTCCTGGTACGAGTTCTTCCCCAGGTCGGAAGGCGCGGTCGTCGACGAGCTCGGCATCTCCAAGTCCGGAAATTTCCAGACTGCTGCCAAGCGCCTCCCCGCCATCGCCAAGATGGGCTTCGACGTCGTCTACCTGCCGCCGGTCCACCCCATCGGCGCGACGTTCCGCAAGGGCCGCAACAACACGCTCAGCCCCGAGCCCGACGAGCCCGGCTCCCCCTGGGCCATCGGCTCCGAGGACGGCGGCCACGACGCCATCCATCCCGACCTGGGCACGTTCGAGGACTTCGACGTGTTCGTCGGCCGGGCCAAGGAGCTGGGCATGGAGATCGCGCTCGACCTCGCGCTCCAGTGCTCGCCCGACCACCCGTGGGTGAAGGAGCACCCCGAGTGGTTCACGATCAGGGCCGACGGCTCCATCGCCTACGCCGAGAACCCGCCGAAGAAGTATCAGGACATCTACCCGATCAACTTCGACAAGGACCCCGAGGGCATCTACGCCGAGGTCAAGCGGGTGCTGATGCGCTGGATGGCCCACGGCGTGCGGATCTTCCGGGTGGACAACCCGCACACGAAGCCGGTCGGGTTCTGGGAGCGGCTGCTGGCCGACGTGCACACCACCGACCCCGACGTGATCTTCCTGTCGGAGGCGTTCACCAGGCCCCCGATGCTGCGCATGCTGGGCAAGGTCGGGTTCCACCAGTCCTACACGTACTTCACCTGGCGCAACACCAAGCCCGAGGTGGAGTCGTACCTCATGGAGCTCTCCCACGAGACTTCCACCTACGTGCGCCCCAACCTCTTCGTGAACACGCCGGACATCCTGCACGAATACCTGCAGCACGGCGGCATCCCCGCCTTCAAGATCAGGGCGGTGCTGGCCGCGCTCGGCTCGCCGAGTTGGGGGGTTTACTCCGGATATGAGCTTATAGAGAACATTCCGGTACGCCCCGGCAGCGAGGAATACCTCGATAGCGAGAAATATCAGTACAAACCTCGCGATTGGGTTGCCGCCGAACGTGAGGGGTGGAGCCTGGCGCCCTTCATCACCCACCTGAATTTGTTCCGAAGAGCGCATCCCGCACTGCAGGAATTGCGTAATCTACGGATCCACAGGGTCGACCAGCCGGACATCGTCTGCTTCTCGAAGCGGCTTCCCGGCGCCTATGATCCGGCCACGCGTAGGCACGGGCCGGGCGACGTGGTGCTGGCGGTCGTCAACCTGGATCCGCACCATACCCACGAGGCGACCGTAGAACTTGACCTTCCTGCCATCGGACTCGACTGGAACGCCGAGTTCGTCGTGGACGACGAACTCTCGGGCGAGTCGTACCGCTGGCGGCAGAGCAACTACGTGCGCCTCGATCCCCACATCCAGCCTGCCCATATTCTCACTGTCCGAGCCGCTCCACGGTAAGAACTGAATTCAGCGGGGAGTCTTCAACGTGTGTGAAAGCGCCTCCGTCATGAGCCACTCCCGGAGTGGCTCATGAGCTCAACCACACCCATTCCCAACACCTTTGACGAGGAAAAGCCGCGCGATCCGTACTGGTACAAACGCGCGGTTTTCTACGAGGTCCTGATCCGGGGTTTCGCCGACTCCAACGGTGACGGCACGGGCGACATCAGAGGTCTCATCGACAAGCTCGACTACCTCCAGTGGCTCGGGGTCGACTGCCTCTGGCTGCTGCCGCTCTTCGAGTCGCCACTGCGCGACGGCGGCTACGACATCGCGGACTTCATGAAGATCCTGCCCGAGTTCGGTGACCTGGGAGACTTCGTGAAGCTCGTGGACGAGGCGCACAAACGCGGCATGCGCGTCATCGCCGACCTCGTCATGAACCACACCAGCGACGCCCACCCGTGGTTCCAGGCCTCGCGTCACGACCCCGAGGGGCCGTTCGGCGACTTCTACGTCTGGTCCGACAGCGATGAGAAGTACCAGGACGCCCGGATCATCTTCATCGACACCGAGACGTCCAACTGGACCTACGACCCGGTGCGCGGCCAGTACTACTGGCACCGCTTCTTCCACCACCAGCCGGACCTCAACTACGAGAACCCGGACGTGCAGGAGGCCATGCTGGAGGTCCTGCGCTTCTGGCTGGACCTGGGCATCGACGGGTTCCGGCTGGACGCGGTGCCGTACCTCTTCGAGGAGGGGGGCACCAACTGCGAGAACCTGCCGAGGACCCACGAGTACCTCAAGCGGATCAGGGCCGAGATCGACCGGATCTACCCCGACCGGGTGCTGCTCGCCGAGGCCAACCAGTGGCCGTCGGACGTGGTGGAGTACTTCGGCGACCCGGTGGGCGGCGGGGACGAGTGCCACATGGCCTTCCACTTCCCGCTGATGCCGCGCATCTTCATGGCCGTACGCCGGGAGTCTCGCTACCCCATTTCCGAAATCTTGGCGCAAACGCCGAAAATTCCGGAGCACTGCCAGTGGGGGATCTTCCTCCGTAACCACGACGAGCTGACGCTCGAGATGGTCACGGACGAGGAGCGCGACTACATGTACGCCGAGTACGCCAAGGACCCCCGCATGCGGGCGAACGTCGGCATCCGCCGCCGCCTGGCGCCCCTGCTGGAGAACGACCGCAACCAGATCGAGCTGTTCACCGCGCTGCTCCTGTCGCTGCCCGGCTCCCCCGTGCTCTACTACGGCGACGAGATCGGCATGGGCGACAACATCTGGCTCGGCGACCGCGACGGCGTGCGCACGCCCATGCAGTGGGACCCCGACCGCAACGCCGGCTTCTCCGACTGCGACCCCGGCCGGCTCTACCTGCCGGTCATCATGGACCCGATCTACGGCTACCAGGGCCTGAACGTCGAGGCCCAGCAGCGCAACGCCGGCTCGCTGCTGCACTGGACCAAGCGAATGATCGAGATCCGCAAGCGGCACCCGGTGTTCGGGCTGGGCGGTTACGCGGAGCTCAACTCCTCCAACCCCAGCGTGCTCGCGTTCGTCAGGGAACTGGGGGACGACCGGATGCTCTGCGTGAACAATCTGTCACGCTTCCCCCAGCCGGTCGAGCTTGACCTGCGGAGATTCGTCGGCGTCTCCCCCGTGGAGACGATGGGTGGGGTCCCATTCCCGGCAATTGGCGAACTTCCGTATCTTTTGACGCTTCCTGGGCATGGGTTCTACTGGTTCACACTCCCGCCGGCTATCACCCAGGAGGAGTAGGACGTGCTGAGCGAGCCCCTTGCCGCATGGATCGGTCGTCAGCGTTGGTTCGGCGGCAAGGGGCGGGTGATCGACGAGTTGTCGATCGAATCGGACGTCGAACTGACGTCCGGGCTCAGACATCTGATCGTCGCCGTGTGGCAGGAAGGCTCGCGCGACCGTTACCAGATCCTGCTCGGCGAGCGGGCAGAGCTCCCCGACCGGCTGTCCCACGCCCTCATCGGCACCATCGGCGACACCTATCTCTACGACGCCGTCCACGACTCCGAGCGCATGAGCTGGCTCCTCGAAGGCATGGCCCACGACGTGAGCGGCAACGGCCTGCGCCTGCGCCACGTGCCGGAGGCCGCCATCGACACCTCCCAGCGCAGCCTGGTGCTGGGGGCCGAGCAGTCCAACACCTCGCTCGTGTACGGGGACGCGTACATCTGCAAGCTCTTCCGCCGCCTCATCCCCGGCGTCAACCCCGAGCTGGAGATCGTCACGGCGCTGGCGGCCAGAGGCGCGCCGCACATCGCGCAGCCGTACGGGTGGATCGAGACGGACCTCGACGGCACCGACACCACGCTCGGCTTCATGCAGGAGTTCCTGTCCAACGCCAACGACGGCTGGGACCTCGCCCTGGCCAGCGTCCGCGACCTGTACGCGTCGCTGCCCGAGCTGCCGGCGGCCGAGGCGGGCGGCGACTTCGCGGCCGAGTCGCTGCGGCTCGGCAGCGCCAGCGCGCGGGTGCACCACGAGCTGGCCGCGGCCTTCCCCACGGACGTCATCGAGTCGCACGAGGTCAAGCGCATGGCCGAGGCGTTCCGGCGGAAGCTGGGCCGGGCCGCCGCGGAGGTGCCCGAGCTGCGCCGGCACGTGACCGCCATCGAGGACGCCTACCACCAGGTGGAGCTGCTCACCCACGAGGTGCCCGTGCAGCGGGTTCACGGCGACTTCCATCTGGGCCAGGTCATGCGCACGCCCACGGACTGGGTGGTGCTGGACTTCGAGGGCGAGCCCGGGCAGCCGCTGTCCGAGCGCAGGGCGCTGTACTCGCCGCTGCGGGACGTGGCGGGGATGCTGCGCTCGTTCGACTACGCGGCCAGGCACCTGCTGGCCGGCCACTCCCAGGCCGAGCGGCTGGAGCCGCGGGCCCAGGAGTGGGCGGACCGCAACCGGGCGGCGTTCCTGGAGGGCTACGCCGAGGGCGGCGGCGTGATCTCGCGGAGCGACGCGGCGCTGCTGCGGGCGTTCGAGCTGTCCAAGGCGGTGTACGAGGTCGTCTACGAGGCCCGTAACCGCCCGTCGTGGATCTCCATCCCCCTGGCCGCCTTCCGCCCCCGCTAGAGCCCTTCCCCGCTAGAGCCCTTCCCCCTAGAGCCCTTCCCCGCTAGAGCCCTTCCTCGCTAGAGCTCCTCCACCAACCCCGACAGGCCCTCATGGCTGAGACCGCGGGCCACGCGCCGGTCGATGACGGTCTTCATGGGCAGGAGCAGGTCCGGCTTGACGCCCTGCTCCTCGAAGGCGCGGACGAGGTTCTCCATGCCCGCCCTGTTGACCTCCAGGTTGGACACCTCGGTCCGGTAGTCGCCCGCCTCGATCTCCGCCGCCCAGCGGGGCAGCATCGAGCCCATCGCGTTGAGCCACGGGACCAGCAGTTCCGCGGTGAACTCCGTCAACGGGTATTTCGCCGACCTCACCAGGGCGAGGGCCTCCAGGGAGCCGGCCATCTGGCCGTACATGCCGGTCAGCATGGCCAGGTCGAGCAGCGGGGCCATGCCGGGGTCGTCGCCGGTGTAGCGGGCCCCGGCCATGGCCCCGAACGCCTGCTCATAGCGCTCGAACGCCGGCTGCGAGCCGCTGTAGAGGATGAGCGCGCCCGGCTTGGCGATCATCTGGGGCACCGCCATGATGCCCCCGTCCAGGTAGTCGCCGCCGCGCTCGCCCACCCAGGCCGCCATCTCGCGGGCCTCGGCGGGGCGGCTGGTGGTGAGGTTGGCGACGACCCGGCCCGCCAGCGGGACGCCTTCGAGCACGTCCAGGACGGAGGGGTGGTCGAGCAGGCAGACGATCACCAGCGGGCTCGCCTCGACGGCCTGCGCCGGGGTGGCCGCGCGGGTCGCGCCCTTGGCGACGAGAGGATCGGCCTTGGCCGGCGTACGGTTCCACACGGTGACGCGGTGGCCCGCCTCGATGAGGCTCGCCGCGAGCGCGGTGCCCATGAGACCGAGGCCGAGCACGGAGATATTTTCCGACATTTCAGTGTTCTCTCTGAGTAGGAGTGATGCGTTCACCCTCCAGGTGCACGGTTATGGTCTGATTCGGAGTCGGTTATGGGGGCGGGATGCGGTTCGGGGTGCTGGGCCCGCTCGCGGTGTGGACCGCGGACGGGGAGCCGGTCAAGGTGCCGGAGGTCAAGGTCCGGGCGCTCCTCGCCGACCTGCTGATCCACGCCGGCCGTCCCGTCTCCGCGGACCGGCTGATCGAGGACCTCTGGGGCGACCGTCCCCCGGCGAACGCGTCCGGCGCCCTCCGGGTGAAGGTGTCGCAGCTGCGCCGGGTGGTCGGCGGGCTGGTCGCGTACCGGGCGCCCGGGTACGTGCTGCACGTGGAGCCGTCCTCCGTGGACGCGGGGCTGTTCGAGACGTTGATCGGGCGCGCGCAGCGGGCCTCCGGCCCGGAGGAGCGGGCCGCGCTGCTGCACGAGGCGCTCGGGCTGTGGCGCGGGGACGCCTACGCCGAGTTCGCCGACGAGCCGTTCGCCCTGGCCGCCGTGGCCCGGCTGGGCGAGCAGCGGCTGGCGGCCCTGGAGGAGCTGGCGGAGGCCCGGCTCGGGCTCGGTGAGCACGTCCTGCTCGCGGCCGAGCTGGCCTCCCTGGTGGCCGAGCATCCGCTGCGCGAACGGCTGCGCGCCGCGCACGTACGGGCCCTCTACCTGGCCGGGCGGCAGAGCGAGGCGCTGACCGGCTACGAGGAGCTGCGGCGGCGCCTGTCGGAGGAGCTGGGCCTGGACCCCGGGCCGGAGCTGGCGGCCCTGCACCAGGCGATCCTGCGGCAGGACCCGTCCCTGGGCCCGGTCGCGCGCTCCCGCGGCAACCTCCCCGCGCCCTTGACGAGCCTGGTGGGCCGGGACGAGGCGGTGGCCGAGGTCCGCTCGCTGCTGCGGGCCGGCCGCCTGGTGACGCTCACCGGCCCCGGCGGCGTCGGCAAGACCCGCCTGGCCCTGGCCGCCGCCTCGGGTACGGGCGGCGGAGACGTGTGGCTGGTCGAGCTGGCCGCGCTGCGGCCGCGGGCGACGGAGGTCGAGGTGGCCGAGGTGATGGCGGCCGTGCTCGGCCTGCGCGACGACACGGCCGGGCCGGGCGCTCCGTACGAGGGCGCGGTCGAGCGGATCGCGGGCGCGCTGGCGGGCAGGGAGACGCTGCTCGTGCTGGACAACTGCGAGCACGTCGTCGAGCAGGTCGCCGCGCTGGCCGGGCGGCTGCTCCAGGCAGCGCCCGGGTTGCGGATCCTCGCCACCAGCCAGGAGTCGCTGCGGATCGGGGGCGAGGCCCTGTGGAGCGTGCCGCCGCTGACGCGCGAGGCGGCGGTGGAACTGTTCGCGGCGCGGGCCGGGGTGGAGCCCGACGCGGACGTGGCGGAGATCTGCGCCCGCCTGGACGGCCTGCCGCTGGCGCTGGAGCTGGCCGCGTCCAGGATGCGGGCGCTGACCCCGCGCCAGCTCGCCGACCGGCTGGACGACCGGTTCAGGCTGCTCGCGTCGGGTCTGCGCGGGGCTCCGGCCAGGCAACGGACGCTGCGGGCGATGATCGACTGGAGCTGGGAGCTGCTGAGCGGCCCCGAGCGCGTCGTGCTCCGGCGGCTGGCCGCGCACGCCGACGGCAGCACGCTGGAGGCCGCCGAGGAGGTGTCCGCCGACCCCGGCGTGGACGTCCTCGACGTGCTGGCCAGGCTGGTGGACCGCTCGCTGGTCGTCCGCGTGCGGGCGCCCGGGGCCGAGCCGCGGTACCGGCTGCTGGAGTCGGTCTCGGCCTACTGCCTGGAACGGCTGGAGGAGGCCGGCGAGCTGGACGAGGTGCGGCTCAGGCACGCCGCGTACTACACGGCGCTCGCCGAGCGGGCGGAGCCGTACCTGCGGGGACACGGGCAGCGCGACGCGCTCGCGCTGCTCGACGCCGAGAGCGCCAACCTGCGGGCGGCGCTGGAGACGGCGGTGCGGCTGGCCCGGCCCGGCGAGGCGGTGCGGCTGGTCAACGCCATGGCCTGGTACTGGGTGCTGCGCGGCAGGCTCGGAGAGGGGCAGCGGGCGCTGGAGGCCGCGCTGTCCGTCCCGGACGCGGCCGGACCCGGCGCCGCGCAGGCGAGGGTGTGGCTGGCCGGGCTCCGGATGCTGGCGGGGTGGCTGCGACCGCCGGACGACGAGGTGTTCGAGGCCATCGAAGGGCGGTCGGCGCGGGCCAGGGCGCGGTGGTTCATCGGGTACGCGATGTTCGGCTACGACGATCTGTCGGCCAGCCGGGCCCTGATCGAGCGGGCGCTGGAGACGTTCCAGGAGCTGGACGACAAGTGGGGCACCGGCGCGGCGCTGAACGTGCTGGCCCGCTACGCCGCCACCCGCGGCGACCTGGCGGCGCTGCGGCGGGACGGAGAGCGGGGGCTGGCGCTGTTCAGGGAGCTCGGCGACCGGTGGGGCGAGCTGCGGGCCGCCGAGAACCTCGGCACGCTCGCCGAGATCACCGGCGACTACGAGCGGGCCACCGAGCTGCGCGCGGACGGCCTGCGGATGGCGGAGGAGCTCGGGCTGTGGAGCTCGGTGTCCGACGCGCTGTCCCGGTTGGGGCGGATCGCCCTGCTGACGGGGGACCACGCGCGGGCCGACGACTATCACGAGCGGGCCAGGCGGCTGGCCGTGGAGCAGTCGAACCGTCCGGCCGAGGAGTTCGCCGAGCTGGGCCTGGCGCTCGCGGCGCGGCGGCAGGGCCGACTCGACGAGGCCGAGCGGCGGCTGCGGGCCTGGCTGGGCTGGGTCAGGGAGGTGGCCGGCGAGCCGGGGGCGGCGCTGATCCTGGCCGAGCTGGGGTTCGCGGCCGAGCAGCGGGGCGACGCGGCCGCCGCCCTGGAGCTGCAGCTGGAAGGGCTCAGAGCGGCCCGCAAGGTCGGCGATCCGCGGGCCACCGCGCTCGCGCTGGAAGGGCTGGCGGGCGCGCGTGTCCTGGGCGGACGCCACGAGGAGGCGGCGCTGCTGCTGGGCCGGGCGGCTGCGCTGCGGGCGGCCTCGGGCGCGCCGCTCCCCGCCGGGGAACGGGGCGACGTCGACCGGATCACCGCCGCGGTGCGGGCGGCCCTGGGCCAGGAGGAGCTCGACGCGGCTCTGGCACGCGGCGCGGAGTCGGAGCCGGAGAGGCTGGATCCAAGCCTGGTATGAGGCAGGTTAAACCCAGGATTTCGCACTTTCGGTGATTGTCTCGGTGAAAGCGGGCAGTGCCTGAGATGGACGGTCATCATAGGGCAAGGTTGGGAGCATGCCGATGAGGACAGAGCTCGACCGCCTCGCGGGTGGGGCACACCACGATCCGCACTCCGTGCTGGGAGCGCATCCCGTGTCCGGCGGGGTGGTCTTCCGCACGCTGCGCCCGCTGGCCGAGCAGGTGCGGGTGGTGCTGGAGGACGGTACGGCCCACGACATGAAACACCAGGCCCACGGGGTGTTCGAGGTCACCGTCCCCGGCCTGGACAAGGTGCCCGGCTACGCGCTGAGCGTCAAGTACGCCGACCACGACCCGTACGAGGTCCGCGACCCGTACCGGCACTGGCCCACGCTCGGCGAAGTGGACCTGCACCTCATCGGCGAGGGGCGGCACGAGCGGCTGTGGGAGGCGCTCGGCGCCCGCGTGATGGAGCACGAGGACGTCGAGGGCACGGCGTTCGCCGTCTGGGCGCCCAACGCGCGCGGCATCCGGGTTGTCGGCGACTTCAACCACTGGGACGGCACCGCCTACCCGATGCGGTCGCTGGGCCGCTCCGGGGTGTGGGAGCTGTTCGTCCCGGACGTCGGCGCGGGCGAGCGGTACAAGTTCCAGATCCTGGGCGCCGACGGCGTGTGGCGGGACAAGGCCGACCCGATGGCCAGGCGCACCGAGGTGCCGCCGCTGACCGCCTCCGTGGTCGACAGGTCCGCCTACGCCTGGGCGGACGACCAGTGGGTGGCGGACCGGGCCGAGAGCCATCCGCAGGACGGGCCGATGAGCATCTACGAGGTGCACCTGGGGTCCTGGCGGCCGGGCCTGTCGTACATGGAGCTGGCCGAGCAGCTGTCCGCGTACGTGGTCGACATGGGGTTCACCCACGTGGAGCTGCTGCCGGTGGCCGAGCACCCGTTCGGCGGGTCGTGGGGCTACCAGGTGACGTCCTACTACGCGCCGACGGCCAGGTTCGGCACGCCCGACGAGTTCCGCCACTTCGTGGACCTGATGCACCGGCGCGGTGTCGGCGTGCTGCTGGACTGGGTGCCGGCGCACTTCCCGATGGACGACTGGGCGCTGGCGCGCTTCGACGGCACCCCCCTCTACGAGCACGCCGACCCGGCCAGGGGCGAGCACCCCGACTGGGGCACGTACGTGTTCGACTTCGGCCGCAGGGAGGTGCGCAACTTCCTGGTGGCCAACGCGCTCTACTGGCTCAAGGAGTTCCACATCGACGGGCTGCGGGTGGACGCGGTGGCGTCGATGCTCTACCTCGACTACTCGCGGCGCGAGGGCGAGTGGACGCCCAACGTCTACGGCGGCAGGGAGAACCTCGACGCGGTCGAGTTCCTCAAGGAGATGAACTCCGTCGCCTACCGGGAGACGCCCGGCATCTCGACCGTCGCCGAGGAGTCGACGGCGTGGCCTGGGGTCTCGCGACCGGTGCACCTGGGCGGGCTCGGGTTCGGGTTCAAGTGGAACATGGGGTGGATGCACGACACGCTCGAATACCTGCGCCACGAGCCGATCTTCCGCCAGTACCACCACCATCAGCTGACGTTCTCGCTGCTGTACGCCTACTCCGAGAACTACGTGCTGCCGCTGTCCCACGACGAGGTCGTGCACGGCAAGGGGTCGCTGCTCGGCAAGATGCCCGGGGACGAGTGGCAGCGGTTCGCGCAGCTGCGGGCGCTGCTGGCGTTCATGTGGGCGCATCCGGGCAAGCAGCTGCTGTTCATGGGCGGCGAGTTCGGCCAGGGCTCGGAGTGGTCGGAGGAGCGCGGGCTCGACTGGTGGGTGCTGGAGTTCGACGGGCACCAGGGCGTGCAGCGGCTGGTCCGCGACCTGAACCGGATCTACAAGGAGACCCCGGCGCTGTGGCAGCAGGACTCCAAGCCCGAGGGGTTCCGATGGATCGACGCCGACGACGCCTCCGGTAACACGTTCTCGTTCGTCCGCTACGCCGACGACGGGTCCGCGCTGGCGTGCGTCATCAACTTCAGCGGCGCGCCGCACGAGAGCTACCGGCTCGGCCTCCCCTACTCCGGCCAGTGGTCGGAGATCGTCAACACCGACGCCTACGACTACTGGGGCAGCGGCGTGGGCAACATGGGCGTGGTCGAGGCCGACGACGAGCCGTGGCACGGGCTGCCGCATTCGACCACGCTGAGGGTGCCGCCGCTCGGCGCGGTGTGGCTCACGCACGAGGGGGAAACGCTGAACGTTTGAGGTGCGCCCGCTGAAAGTTCGGTGAGAAACCGGGCCGGAGACCTGTCTCTGTCCGGAAAATCACCCTAAACTCCGAGATCATCCCCCTCTCGGAGGACGCGTGCGACTTCGCCCCCTGATCGTGAGCTCGATCGTGTTGGCTCTGCTGCCGTTGTCGGCGCCGGCCTACGCGGAGGATCCGACTCCCAGTCCGAGCGTCGTGGAAGAGACAACCTCCACCCCCGGCGATCCCCCCGCCAAGGTGGAGGAGGGGTTAGGCGTCGACGGCGGCTCCGTGCGGGCCATCGTCGAGCTCACCGACCCGGCGCAGCACGCGCCCGTCGCGAGCCAGGCGGCCGCCGAGAGCGTGGACGTGGTGATGCAGCCGCAGAACCAGTCGTTCATGGTCGTGGAGGGGACCGCGGAGGAGCTGGCCAAGCTGGCCGACGACCCGCGGGTCACGTCCATCCACCGGGACAGGACGTACGCGCCGGTGGACGTGAGCCCCAACCTCAAGCTGATCGGGGCCGACCAGGCACACGCCAAGAACTACACCGGCACCGGGCAGGCGGTGGCCGTGCTGGACACCGGCATCGACCGCGACCACCCGTGGTTCGGGAACAGGATCGTGGCCGAGGCCTGCTTCTCCGCCGTGGAGGCCGGCGTCGAGTCGCTCTGCCCGAACGGGCAGACGTCACAGACCGGGGCGGGCGCGGCGGACGCCACGACGGCCAAGTGCCTGGCCGACGGCGCGAACCTGTGCGAGCACGGCAGCCACGTCGCGGGCATCGCGGCCGGCACCGGCGGCGTCGCGCCGGGCGCGAACATCGTGGCGGTGCAGGTCTTCAGCCGGGTCAACGACGAGGACATCTGCGGCGAGCCGTCGTGCCTGCTGGCGTTCGAGTCGTCGCTGAGGCAGGCCATGGACTACGTGGCCGGCCTGACCGAGCCGGTCGCCGCCGTGAACCTGAGCCTGGGCGGCGAGCTGTCCGAGACCGACTGCGACTCCAGCGAGGAAGGGTTGATCTTCAAGCCGAAGATCGACGCCCTGCTGGCCAAGGGCATCGCGACCGTGGTCGCCGCGGGCAACGAGTTCTTCGAGGGGGCGTCGTACCCGGCCTGCATCTCCTCGGCGGTGGCCGTCGGGGCGAACGACAACAACGACGTCATCGCGGACTTCTCCAACCGCGGGGCCATCGTGGACCTGTTCGCGCCGGGCGTGGACATCGAGTCCTCCGTGCCGGACAACCGGACGGCCGTCTTCAGCGGCACCTCGATGGCGACCCCGCACGTGGCAGGCGCGCTGGCGCTGATGAAGCAGGCCTCGCCGCAGACGCCGATGGCCGACCTGATCAACACGCTGAAGACGACCGGCAGGCCGTACTCGTACCAGGCCAACGGCCAGCAAGTCAGCACGCCGCGCCTGGACCTGGCGGCGGCCCTGGCCGGCGCCTCGCCGCAGCCGACCATCACGCAGTCCCCGGGCGTGCCGACCGAGGACCCCGCCCCCGAGCCCGACCCGTCGGACAGCAGCGGCCCCAGCCCCGAGCCCGACGACCCGGCCGACCCCACGCCGCAGCCCTCGACCTCCACCTCGCCGGTCCCGCTGCCCACGGTCACCGTCACGGTGACGATCACGCCGACCCCGAAGACCACCGCGCAGGTCTGCACGCGGGGCACGAACGCCACCAAGCTGTCGGCCAAGCAGTGGGCCGTGGAGATCCACCGCAGCAGCGGCACGATCCCGGACGCCACGCTCACCTGCTACCTCAAGCTGATCGGCAAGTCGAGCAAGGTGTTCCCCGAGGTCACGAAGGCGTCCTCGCTCGGCAAGGCGTACCGGGTGCTGAAGAGCACCAAGGCGAGCAAGGCCAAGCTGGACAGCGCGCTGCTCACGTCCTGGCTGAACTGGGCGCACGGCACGAACAGCACCAAGAAGCTGACCACCGCCGAGAAGGTGCGGCTGAACGGCAAGTCGACCGCGGCGGCATTGCGGAAGGCGGCGAAAACCGTCAAATAGCCAGTGCTAGGCGGCTAGGGCCGCAGGAAGGCAAAAAAGCCTCCAACGTTTCTCTGGGCTACATAGACCACCGACATCACAGTTGTCGCAGGTGGGGATGTATGCGGCTGTAAGCGAGCCAGGAGCTCTCGGAGGAACAAGTGAGGCTACGAACTCTGTTGGCCGGCGCCACGGCGCTGGCCGCAACAGTCGCCGGGCTCTGTACGGGCCCGGCGCTCCACGCCGACTCGGGCGATCCGATCATCAGCCCGTCGCTGGCCGCGGAGGTCGAGGCGAAGTCCAGGGTGCGCTCCATCATCCAGCTCAAGCCCGGGCAGAGCGTCGAGGCCGTCGCGCGCGACATCGAGAAGGCGTCGGACGGCAGCCGGGTCCTGGAGTCCGCGCAGTCACCGCACTTCTTCGTGGCCGAGGTGGACGGCCCCACGCTGGCCAAGCTCAAGAAGGACAACCGCGTCCAGTCCGTCTACAAGGACGAGCTGCGCATGCCCACCCTTGACGTCAGCACCGCCGTCATCCGCTCGAACCGGGCGAACCAGGCCGGCTGGACCGGCCGGGGCGCCACCGTCGCCGTCCTGGACACGGGGATCGACCGGGACCACCCGTTCTTCGCCGGCCGGATCGTGGACGAGGCGTGCTTCTCCTCCTCCGACGCCAGCGACGGCGCCGTCTCGCTCTGCCCGAACAACCAGCCCAGCCAGACCGGTCCCGGCGCGGCGGACGCCGAGACCGCCCAGTGCGTCATCAGGGGTGCGAACGCCTGCTCCCACGGCACGCACGTGGCCGGCATCGCGGCCGGCCGGCTGGCCACGGGGGCGCCGTCCAACGGCGTCGCCCCCGAGGCGGGCATCCTCCCGGTCCAGGTCTTCAGCCGCGTGGACAACCCGATGACCTGCCTGATCGGCGGCGTTTCCGCGCCGTGCTTCCTCAGCTACACCTCCGACCAGAAGCTGGCGCTCGAGTACATCGCGCGGGTGGCCAAGACGCACAACATCGCCTCGGTGAACATGAGCCTCGGCGGGGGCGGCCCGTACGCCCAGGCCTGTGACACGGACGCGTCCGCCGCGGCGGTCAAGCCCGAGTTCGACACGCTGGTGGGCCTGGGCGTGGCCCCCGTGGTGGCGGCGGGCAACAACGGCTTCCCGAACGGCGTCGCCACCCCCGCCTGCATCTCCAACGCGGTCACGGTGGGCGCCACCGACGACTCCGACGCGCTGGCCTCCTTCACCAACCGGGGGCCGCTGCTCGACCTGTTCGCGCCAGGGGTGAACATCAACTCCTCCGTGCCGAACAACACGTACGCGGAGAAGAGCGGGACCTCGATGGCCGCGCCGCACGTGGCGGGGATGTTCGCGCTGATGAAGCAGGCGTACCCGGCCTTCACGGTCGCGCAGAGCCTGCAGCGGCTGCAGGAGACGGGCACGCCCATCCGCTACGACGCGGCGGGCACCTCAGTGACCACCACGCGGATCGACGCCGAGCGCGCCACCGCGGGCGCCCGCGCCTGATCGGCGCGGGGAAGGCCGGACGGCGGGGTCCGGCTGCGAGGGCCGGACGGCGGGGTGCCGGCCACAAGGGCCGGATCGGCGGGATCCGGCCCTTTTCGCTGCGTGATTACACCAATCGTTACTCTTAACGACAAACACCCCCTCACTCCCCTCACGCTCTTCACCCTCCTCAACCCCCTCGCTCCCTCAACCCCCGGAGGAACAGTTGAGACTCTCGTCTCTGCTGGCCGGCGCCATCGCACTAGCCGCCACCTCGGCCGCGCTGGTCGCCACACCCGCCCTGGCCGACCCCGAGTCCAAGATCGACCCAGCGATCACCGCGACCGGCGAGCACCGCGCCATCGTCCGCGTGCAACAGCCCGCGCAGGTGCGGTCCGTCCAGTCCAGCGCGGAGGAGGTCAAGCGGGACAAGAAGAACGTCTACGCGGAGCCGCCCTCCGAGGTGGCCGGCAAGCTCGACTTCTTCGTCTACCGGGGCACCCGGGCGGAGCTCGAGCAGATCGCCGAGCAGTCCGACGTGGTCTCGATCCGCAAGGACAGGCTCAACGAGCCCTCGCTCGTCGAGAGCATCCCGCTGATCGGCGCGGACCGGGCACACCGCAAGGGCTTCACCGGCAAGGGCACGGCCGTCGCGATCATCGACAGCGGCATCGACAACGACCACCCCGCCTTCGGCAATCGCATCGTCGCCCAGGCCTGCTTCTCGGCCACCGACCCGGCCGACAACTCCACGCCGCTGTGCCCGAACGGCAGCCAGTTCCAGATCGGCGACGGCGCCGCCAACGCCGAGACGGCCGCCTGCATGACGGGCGCCCCGCAGCCGCAGTACGGCCTGTGCTACCACGGCACGCACGTCGCCGGCATCGCCGCCGGCCAGGCCACCGCCGACTTCCCGGCCAGCGGCGTCGCACCCAAGGCCCAGATCGTGCCGGTGCAGGTGTTCAGCCGCTTCGACAACTCCCCGTACTGCGCCGGCCGCCCCGTCTGCATCCTGGCGTACGACTCGTCGGTCCTGACCGGCATGGCGTACGCGGACCTGCTGGCGGACCAGTACAACATCGCCTCCGTCAACCTGAGCCTGGGCGGCGGCCAGTACACCGAGGCCTGCGACACGGGCGACGGGGCCGACTTCAAGACCGAGGTCGACAAGCTCCTCGCCAAGGGCACCGCCACGGTGGTCGCCTCGGGCAACAACGGCTTCGAGTCCGCGGTGTCGTGGCCCGCGTGCGTCTCCAACACGGTCGCGGTCGGTGCCACGGACAAGCAGGACGCGGTGGCCGCCTTCTCGAACCGTGGGACGCTCCTGGACGTGTTCGCGCCCGGGGTGTCGATCAAGGGTGCGATCGCGGGCAACACGTACGCGACGCTGAACGGCACCTCCATGGCCGCGCCACACGTGGCCGGCTCCCTGGCCCTCCTCCACCAGAAGCGGCCACGCGCCGGGGTGGACAGCATGGTGGACGCTTTGAAGCGCACGGGCAAGCCGATCACGTACACGAGCGCGGAGGCCGAGGCCACAACACCCCGCATCGACGTGTACGCGGCCCTGCGCACCCACTACTAGACGGCCCACCCACCCGCTGCCCTACTGGGTGGTCAGCCTGCTGGACACCGCCCCGAAAACCCCGCTCGCTCCGCTCGCCGGTCACCCCACCCGTTGACCGGCGAAGCGGTGGGCCGGCTGACGCCCACCCTGGAGGAACTGGTGGACCGGCTACCGACTCCCGTCCACTGGCCCAATCGTGCCTCCGCTTCGGATCGCCCCGTCCAAGACCGATACCGAGCGGCGAACCTTGGCATCCCCACCACGCGCGTTGATCGATGAACCCACGAAGGTGGGCTGCCGCATGCCCCTCAACCAAGATCGAGAACAAGTTCAAGAAGTGTGCGTCAAACGCCCTTCAGAACACGATCAAGTGCCGCCCTGCCTGCAGGTCCCCAGTTCGGCTTCCCGCCGGGAAGGCCCCGATCGCCGTTCTGCCCCATGAGCATCAGGAAGAGGCTCTTCATAGCGGCCAGCCCGCGGGCGCGCCTGATCGTTGCCTCGTCCGCGTGCGCGTACGCGTCGAAGAACCGTGCGGCCGCGCCCGCGGGGAGCAGCACCCACGCGGCGCCGAGGTCCCACGCGGGGTCGCCGGCGAACAAGTCACCGAAATCGATCACGCCCGAGAGCGTCCCGTCCGAGACGACGACATTCGCGGGATGGAGGTCACCGTGCAGCCACATCGGCGGGCCCTCCCACTCGGGGGCCGCGACGGCATCGGCCCAGACGGCCCGGACGGCGCGGACATCGCCGACGGCGTCGGGGTCAATGGCCTGCAAGAACCGCTCGAAGCCGTCCGTGCACCTCTTGGGGTGAGCGCCGCGGTCCGAGCTGGCCGGGGCCTCGGCGGGCGCCTCCACATGGAGCGCCCTGAGGAAGCCCGCCAGCGTGTCGGCCGCGTGGGCGCCGCGGCTGATCGAGCCGTGGTCCAGCGGCTCGCCGGGAACCCACGTCATCACGGTCCAGTGCTTGGGGAAGCGCTCGGACGGTTCGCCGAACCGCACCGGGGTCGGCACCGGGAGCGGCAGGCGCGGGGCCAGCACAGGTAGCCACCGCCGCTCCTTGAGCTGGAGCTCCGGCGTAGGGTCCATGCGCTGCATGCGCACGGCCAACTCGTCCCCGAGCCGCCACATTTGGTTGCCCCAGCCGCCCGCCACCTCGCGGATGGCCAGCCCTGCAAGGTCTGGATGTTGCTCCTGCAGCAGGTCGCGGACCAGGTCTGCGGTGATCGCGATCTCGGTGTCGGTCATGCGAAGTCACAGTACTGAGGCGGCAGGCGGAGCGGCTCTCGCTCTCCGGGCATTCCGGCAACAATCGGTCCCTGCTGATCGGCGGTCCCCGACCACCACGGCCTCGTTGTGGACACTGTCTCCAACGAGGCCACCCAGGTCATAGGCCATGCAACGATCAGCGGCTCAAGATGACGACCGCTTATGAAAGGCCGGGTGGGGGTCCAGCCCAATGATCGTGAAACTTGGGATTTGAGACATAGAAAACGATCTCAAAACTGGCCAAGGGCATGTCCGACCTCGTGCGTGCGGTCAACGAGATGGGCAGGAGCATCGCTGCCGAGGTCTGGCATTGCCGCCCGCTCGATGACCACGATCGGGATCTGCCTTGGCGTCTCTCGCTGGTAGCCGATGTAGCGCGGCCATATCCCGGTCATCGTCTCCCACAGGCGGGGCCGCTCGTCCTCGGCCGCCGGGCGGGCCACCGCATCGAACACCTCGGCCCCGACCTGCACCTTGACCTGCGGCTGAGCGAGCAGATTGTGGAACCAGAGCGGATGGTCGGCGGCGCCGCCGTTGGAGGCGACCACGAGGTAGCGGTCGCCGTCGCGGCCGTAGATGAGGGCGGTGCGCCGGGGAAGTCCCGAGCGGCGGCCGATCGTCGTGATCAGCAGCGTGGGGGCGCCGTGGAAGAGGTGACCGCGAGCGCCGCCGGACTCGGTGTAGCTCTTCACGTGCCTGGCCACCCACCCGGTCGGGCTGTCGATCGGCTCCTGGCTCATCGCGCCGCTCCGCCCACGCGGCGGTCGGCCCACTCGCGTGTCTGGGCGAACCAGTGGGGCGCGGTGCGGTGGCCATTGAGCACGTGCCCGGTGCCGGGGACCAGGACGGTCTCCAGCTTGGCGCGGGGACCGTAGAAGGGGGCCTCCTGGGCGTGCAGCGCGGCGGAGGAGGAACGGGCTCCGGCCAGCAGCTGGTCATGCTCGCCGTTGACGATCAGTACGGGGGCCTGGATCTGCTTGTTGATCGAGGGCGGGGTGTAGGAGTCGCCGGGAGGGAAGACGTCCGTCGTCTTGGTGGCCTCGTCGGCGGCGATGACCTTGGGGTCGGCGTTGGGCCGGTGGTAGAACCAGGTGGCCCGCAGGCCGGGCCGGGTGGTGAGGTAGCCGTCGTCGAGCCCGCGATCAGCGAAGCGGGGGTCGTCGGCGGCGCGATAGATTCCCGCGCCCATCTGCTCGAACGCGGCCTCGTTCGGCACGCTCGATTCGCCGGTCAGGATGACGCCGTCCACCTCCGCCGGATGTTCGGCGGCCACGGTGCGGGCGAGGGTCGAGCCCAGCGAGTGGCCGACCAGAACGACCTTGGCGAACCGGCCACCGCCCAGACGACCCTCGCGCAACTGCCGGATGAGCTGGCGGATGACGATCTGGTGGGTGTCCTGCCCGAAGCGGGCGCTCGGCGGGTAGGAACTCGCCCCGGTGCCGAGACGGTCGATGGCCAGCGTGGCGTACCCGGCGGCGGTCATCGTCTCCACGTACGAGGGGCGCTGCCGGTCGCCGCGCATGCGCCAGTAGGCCTGGCCGTAGAAGCCGCCGGGAATGAGCAGCTGAACGGTGGTGGCACGGCCGCGCGGCAGGCACAGAGTGCCGGCGACGCGCTGGTCGGCGGGGCCGCTGGAGGTCACCGCCACCTCGGCGCTGACCGTCCGGCAGGCGGAGGCGGCGTTCGCCGCTGCCGGGATCGAGGTTGCGGGGATCGAGACGAGCGCCAGAAGTACCGCTGTCGTGATGCGCATGAAACTCCTTCGAGATACCCAAATTTGGTTAACCAAATTTGGGTATCGAACTATGGCTGATCCACCTTCCCGCCGTCAAACCGGTCTCCGGCTGATCAGGCCGGCTCCTCACCGCGTTCCAGCCGCCCGATCAGGTCACGGATCCACGCCGCCTCACCCGCCGCCTGCGCCGCACGCAGGGTGAACAGCTCTCTCACGTTCCTTGGGCGCTTTCCCTCCTGGGCCGTGGCCACGATCTGCTCCCGCTCGCCCTCCAGAGCGCGTACCCGCTCCTTGAGCAGCGCGATCACTTCCTCCTCGGGCAGCGCGGGTAGCAGCACAAGGGCTGCGTTGAGCAGCTCCGGACGCCGATCGGGCACCCTGAGGGCGCTTCTGAGCAGCCCGAGGAACTCCGCCTCGCCCTTCTCGTTGATGGCGTAATCGACGCGGCCCGGCCATTCGTGCACCTCGCTGGTGTCCAGAAGACCTTCCTTGGCCAGCTGACGCAGCGCGTGGTAGATCGAGCCCGACCTGAGCCCTGCCCACTGCCCGGCCTCCCACGACTCCAGTTCGGAGCCCACCAGATAGCCGTGTGCCTGATCGTGCAGCCGCACCACGCCAAGGACCAGCAGTCGCGTCGCCGACATCGTCTCCCTCACTCGCCGGGGCCCTGCACCCGCCAAAGCCCTGCCGAACAGGCTAGCTGTCGTGCACGTGGAGGCGGGAAGGCGACGGGCATACCACTACTTGTCGCCAGCGTCATTCCCGCAGCCGGCCTCACCCAAGTGGCGGTTCGCCGGGCCATGGGGCGAACAGGACGCGGGACTCAAGATCAAGGCGGGCGGCGGGTGTCCGGTTGCCGAGCCGGCGGATGACGTGGGTGATGCAGGGCGAGATGGTGGCCAGGTCGTCGGGATCGACGGGGCGGCCTTCAGCGGCGATGGCGTTGGCGGCGTCGGTGATGTCGCAGGCGGTGGATGGCATCGTGGTGGATGAAAGACCCGCGGAACGGCGGTCGGTCTCTCACTCCTCGTCAGGTTCAGCCCAGAACGGCGGCCCGAACGCGCCATCGCGACGCGCCACAACCTTCCCGTCGCGGACGCTCAGCAACTCCGGCTCATCGTGCTCGTACCAGCGCTGGTACCCGAAAAAGGACTCGTTCTTGTGGAGCCGGGCGGCCAACCAGTCCATCAGCTCGGCCACCTCGGCATGCCCGTCGGGGTGGATCTCCCAGCGGCAGGTCAGCGCCCAGCGTTCGTCGCCGTGGTCATCCCCGCGCACCAGGATCGAGCAGCCGGCGCCCGAAATCTTCGAGGCCGCGTACGGCGAACCATCGCTCCACGCCGGTTGCAGACCCTGCTCAGGTAAGGAAACTCGTCGCTCACGATGAGCCCCTCCGGAACGACGGAGAACAGCCGCTCCAGCGCCTCGTTCCAGTTGGCGAACGCGTATCGCCCGCCTTCGGTGTGTGGCGCCAGGGCCCGGCCGAAACGGGCCAGCGCCTCGGTCTCGATCTCGTCCGTGGCGGCGAAGAAGAATCCGCCGACCTCCCGGATCAAGGCGTCGAGGAGGTAGGTCTTGCCCAGGCGCCGCCTCCCGCTCACGATGCCGAGCCGCACGTCGGGGCTGGGCGATGTGGCGAACCTGACCAGGCCCGCCCATTCACGATCACGGCCGAAGACGTGGGCGGGCTTGGTGACCGAACTCATAGGAGAACTATGCCGCCAAGGGGTGGACACCTCAGGCAAAGATCCCTAAACGCATTTCGTATTGGGTCGCTTAGGGTGTGTTCATGGAGGCAGGAAAGGCGATCTTCGAAACCGTCGACAAGCTTCGTCAGCGGCGCACGGCCCCGCTGGTGCTGGAGCTCGATCTCACAGAGGGCCTCACCGAGGGCCCGCCGGCGGACCCGCTCGCCGCGGTGCTGTCCATGCGCAAGACGCGCCTGTCCGACGTCCTGTCCGGGCTCAGGCGCGCCAGGCAGGACTCCAGGGTCAAGGCGCTGGTGGTGAGGATCGGGGGCAACCCGCTGGGCCTGGCCATGGTGCAGGAGCTGCGCCAGGCGGTGATCCAGTTCAGGGCGTCGGGCAAGCTGACCGTCGCGTTCTCGGAGACGTTCGGGGAGTTCGGCGGCGGTACGGTGCCGTACTACCTGGCCACCGCGTTCGAGCGCGTCTACCTGCAGCCGAGTGGCGACGTCGGGCTGACCGGGGTGGCGCTGGAGCAGCGCTTCGTCAAGGGGGCCCTGACGAAGCTGGGCGTCGGGTACGAGGCCGGGCAGCGGCACGAGTACAAGACCGCCGTCAACACCTTCACCCAGGACCACATGACCGAGCCGCACCGCGAGTCCATGGGCCGCATCGTCGAGTCGGTCACCGACAGCCTCAGCGCGGGCATCGCCGACGGGCGCCGGCTCGACCCGGGCAAGGTGCGGGAGCTGATCGACCGCGGCCCGTTCACCGCCTCCGAGGCGCTGGAGGCCGGGCTGGTCGACGGGCTGGCGTACCGGGACGAGGTGTACGAGCAGGTCAAGCAGGCGGCGGGCGACGACTCGCACCTGCTGTACGTGTCCAGGTACGCCAGGGGCGCGGCCGTGCGGAAGCTGCCGCACCCGACGGCGGACGGGATCGCGCTCATCCACGGCACGGGCATGATCAGGACCGGCCGCAGCGGGCGCAGCCCGCTCGGCGGGGGCGGGGCGATGGGCTCCGACACGATCAGTGCCGCCTTCCGGGCGGCCCGGCGGGACGAGCACGTCAAGGCGGTCGTGTTCCGGGTGGACAGCCCCGGCGGCTCGTACGTGGCCTCCGACACGGTCTGGCGCGAGGTGACCCTCACGCGCAAGGTCAAGCCGGTGATCGTCTCGATGGGCGACCTGGCGGCGTCCGGTGGCTACTTCGTGGCGATGGCCGCCGACGTGATCGTGGCCCAGCCCGGCACGCTGACGGGCTCGATCGGCGTGTACGGCGGCAAGCCCGTCGTCGCGGAAATGCTCGAAAAAATCGGCATAAATTCGGAAATGGTGGCGTCCGGGGCTAACGCGGGAATGTTCTCCACATCTCGCGGCTTCTCCCCCGAGCAATGGGACCGCGTGAACGCCTGGCTCGACCGTATTTACGATGACTTCGTGGGCAAGGTCGCCGCGAGCCGCGACCTGACCCGGGAACGCGCGCACGAGCTGGCCCGCGGCCGCGTCTGGACCGGCGCCGACGCGCACGCCAGCGGGCTCGTGGACGAGCTGGGGGGCCTGGAGGACGCGCTGGTCCTGGCCAGGAAGCGGGCCGGCCTCCCCGACGACGCCCCCGTACGCGCCTACCCCCGGCTCAACCCGCTGGAGCGGCTGCGCGGGCCGGACTCGAGCGAGGACAAGTCCGCCGCCCTGGCCCGCCTGCGCCTGGACGCGTGGGGCCCCCTCGCCCGCCTGTCCGCCGAGCTCGGTCTCCCCGCCGCGGGCCCGCTGCTCCTCCCCACGTGGTACGTGATCCGCTGAGCGCTCACGACCCGATCGGGCGGTAGCGGGAGCGGAGCCGTACCAGAGGCTGGAGAGCGGCCTCGACGTAGGGGACCGCGAGGACGGTGGCGATAAAGAGGGTGTGATCCCCGGCCGGGACCACTTTGGTGGTCTCGGCCTCCAGGGCGGCCACCCCGCCCTCCACCACCAGCGCGTCCGAGTGCGTTCCCCGGTGATGCGGCGTGCCCGCCAGCAGCAGCCGGGCGCTGGGCCGGCCGGCGGTGGCGAAGCGGCTGGCGATGGCCGCCTGGCCGGACGACAGGAGCGAGGCCGCCCAGCGGTCCTGCCGGAGCAGGACCTCGTTGAGGTAGCCGCCGCTGGCCAGGCTCACCAGGAGGAGCGGGGGCTCCAGCGAGACCGACATCAGCGCCGACACCGTGGTGCCGAGGTCGTCGCGCCCATCGCGTACGGTCACCACGGCCACCCCGGCCGCGAGCTGCGCCATCGCCTCCGTGAACTCGCTCACGGCACGAACCTAGCGGTGCGGGCCCCCGGACGGCGGGGACCCGCACCGGAAAAAGGCGTCAGCCGAGGCCGTTGGTGGTCAGCCATTCCTTGGCCACGGTGCCGGGCTCGTCCTTGTTGACGGAGATCTTCTGCATCATGTCCAGGAGGGACTGCGTGGTGAGCTTCGCCGAGACGGCGTTCAGCGTGGTCTTGATCGTGTCGGTCGCGGCTGCCTTGTTGAGGAGCGGCGTCACGTTCTGGGCGGGGAAGATGTTCTTGGGGTCCTGCAGCGGCACCAGGTTGTTGGCCGTCATCTTGGGGTCGGTGGTGAACACGTTGCCGACCTGGATCGTGCCGTCCTTGATCGCGTCAGCGGTGGTCGGGCCCGTGGGCTTCCACTGCTTGAACTCGATCCCGTAGACCTCCTTGAACCGCGCCTCCCACCGCTTCTTGAACTCGGGCGGGCCGCCGACGACGAAGTCCTTGGAGACCTTGGCCAGGTCCTCCATGGTGTTCAGCGACTGCTTGGTCTGGGTGTCCTTGGAGATGGACAGGCTGTCCTTGTCCTCGGCCGGGGAGGAGTCGAGCACCTCCAGCTCGGCGGGGAGCTTCTCCTTCAGTGCGGCGTTGACCTCGTCGGTGGTCGCGGCCGTGTTCTTGAGGTCGACGAAGGCCAGCAGGTTGCCGTTGTACTCGGGCACGATGGTCAGGCCACCGCTCTTGACCTGGTCGATCACGACCTCGCGGCTGCCGATGCGCGGCTTCTCCTCGACCTGCACGCCCTTGGCCTGCAGCGCCTGGGCGTAGATCGACCCGAGCAGCACGCTCTCGTCGAAGTCGAAGGACCCGACGACGGCCTTGCCCCCGCCCCCGCTCGAAGCCGAACCGCTGGGGGCGGCACTCGAGGTGTCGAGCGGGTTGCCCCCAGTGTTGCCACCGCCGCCACCGCCACAGGCGGCCAGCGCGAGCATCGCCGAAACGAACACCCCGGCGATGCCGTACTTGCGTCCCATCTTGCTTTTCCCTTCTAAGCGGGAGGTAATACAGGAGACTATCGGACCTTCAGCCGCTGGCTCACGCCCGGGGAGACCGTCACCCTCTGGGCAAGCGTGAACAATATCTGGACCATCAGGGCAAACAGCACAATCAGTACTGAACCGCCGACGACGCTCTCGTAATCCTTCGTCGCGAAACCGTCGATCACGAACCGCCCCAGACCACCGAGCCCGGTGTACGCGGCGACGGTGGTGGTGGCCACGACCTGGATCGCCGACAGCCGGCATCCCAGCAGGATCAGCGGCAGCGCGACCGGGACGAGCACCCGCCCGAGCACCTGCCCGCCGCGCAGCCCCATCCCGTACGCGGCGTCGCGCAGCTCGGGATCGACCCCCTTGATGCCCTCGAACGTGTTCACCAGGATCGGCGGCACCGACAGCAGCACCAGCGGGACGATCACCGGCAGGCTCGACGCCGTGCCCAGCAGCAGCACGAACATCACCAGCAGGCCCAGCGTGGGCAGCGCCCTGGCCAGGTTCGCGGTGACGGCGACCAGCACCTCGCCCCGGCCCGTGTGGCCGATCAGCAGGCCCAGCGGCACCGCGATCACCACGGCCAGGACCAGCGCCAGGGCCGAGAACTCCAGGTGCTCCAGCAGGCGCATGGGGATGCCGTCGGGGCCGGACCAGTTGGCGCCGTTGCCGAAGAAGTCGGCCAGCCAGCCGAAGAAGTCGGTGAGCCAGCTCACGATCCCTGCCCCCTTCGGGCCCGTACCCATGGAGTGAGCAGCCGCTGCGCCAGCACCAGCAGCCCGTCGGCGACCAGCGCCAGCGCCACGATCAGCACGATCCCGACGATCACCGGCGGCATGAACGGGTTCTGGTACGCCCGCGTGAACAGCCCGCCGAGCCCGCCCTGCCCGATCAGCGCACCCACGCTGACCAGGCTGATGCTGGAGACCGCGACCACCCGCAGGCCCGCCAGCACCACCGGGACGGCGATCGGCAGCTCGACCGCGAGCAGCCTGCGCAGCGGCGTGAACCCCATCGCGACCGCCGACTGCCGCACGTGGTCGGGCACCGAGCCGAGCCCGTCCACGACGGCCGGGATCAGCACGGCCATGCCGTAGAAGGTCAGCGGGATGATCACCGTGGTCTGCGACAGCCCGGTCACCGAGATCAGCAGCATGAAGACCGGCAGTGAGGGGAGCGCGTAGACGACGTTCATGAAGCCGGCGGTCGGCTGGTAGAGCCAGCGCCAGCGCACGCAGGCCAGCCCCAGCGGCAGCGCGACGACCAGCGCGAACAGGATCGGCACGAGGGACATGGTCAGGTGGTCGAGGAGCAGGTTCTTGATGCTGTCGACCCGGCCGGTATCCCAGTTACGCCCGATCCATTCCCATAGGGAAGGAGGGCCGTCAGCCATCTGCCGCCTCCGCGAGCGCCTTGTCGAGCGTCTCCCTGGTGGCCACGCCGACGACCTTGCCCTGCTCGTCCACGGCCACCGCGCAGCCGGACGGCGACAGCAGCGCCGCGTCGAGGGCTGTGCGCATGGAGTCGCGCCCGTACACGAACGTCCCGTACGGCTCCAGCTCGTCGGGCCGCTCCCGGGAGACCCACCCGGTCGGCCGGCCGTCCTCCATGACCAGCCGCCACGGGTCGTCCGCGGTGTCGGTCAGGTCGGTACGCAGCCGCAGCCCGTCCGTCGAGATGAACTGCAGCCGCCGGATCCCCCGGTCGTGCCCCAGGAACTCCTTCACGAAGTCGTCGGCCGGCTCGGACAGCAGCGTCTTGGGAGCGGCGAGCTGCGCCAGCTTGCCGCCCACCCGCAGCACCGCCACGCGGTCGCCCAGCTTGATGGCCTCGTCGATGTCGTGCGTGACGAACACGATGGTCTTGTTCAGCTCGGACTGGAGCCTGAGCAGCTCGTCCTGCAGGCTCGTACGCACGATGGGGTCGACCGCGCTGAACGGCTCGTCCATGAGCAGCACGGGCGGGTCGGCGGCCAGCGCCCTGGCCACGCCCACGCGCTGCTGCTGCCCGCCCGAGAGCTGGAAGGGGTAGCGACCGGCCAGCGCCGGGTCGAGGCCGACCCGTTCGAGCAGCTCCATGGCTCTGGAGCGGGCCTTCTTCTTGTCCCAGCCGAGCAGGTACGGGACCGTGGCGATGTTGTCGACGATCTTGCGGTGCGGGAACAGGCCGGCCTGCTGGATGACGTACCCGATGCCGCGCCGCAGCGTCGGCGGGTCGATGCCCTGCACCGGCGTGCCGTCGAGGAGGATCTGGCCCTCGGAGGCGTCGATCATCCGGTTGATCATCCGGAGGGATGTGGTTTTCCCGCAGCCCGAGGGGCCGACGAGCACGGTGATCTCTCCCGTGGGCGCCTCGAGGTCGAGACGGTCCACGGCGATCGTTCCGTCTGGGTAGC
Organism: Nonomuraea sp. NPDC003201; assembly: GCF_053590415.1. Classification (NCBI taxonomy): domain Bacteria; kingdom Bacillati; phylum Actinomycetota; class Actinomycetes; order Streptosporangiales; family Streptosporangiaceae; genus Nonomuraea; species Nonomuraea sp. NPDC003201. Next base: position 41,988 of record NZ_JBSFTC010000004.1, on the reverse strand, counting down.
GTTTGGTGACAGCGTCGAATGTGATCACGCGCGAACTTTCGCTTCAGGCTTCTGTGGCAGGGGCCGCAGCCCCCGTGCCACGACCGCCGCATGATCTATCGCAGCACAGACTACGGCGCTCCGGACCACCGTGTCGTCCTGGGATCCAGCTGAAACGCTTCAGTTGAGCTGGATATTTACCCCAAATGTTGAAGTGGTAGTGCGCCGGACCGTGGTGTCTTGGCATGATTACCTCCACGAACTTCTGACCTATACCTCCACAAAGTCCTGACGAACACCCCGAACGAAATTCACGAACTTCAGCCCCTCACCCTCAGCGTCCGCTCACAGCAAGAGGATCCGGCCCCGTGTCTCAGCCGCTCACCGATCAGCGCCGACGCGCCGAGTTGATCGCAGAGCTCTACGACCGCCATGCCGCTGGGCTGTTCGCGTACTGCGCTGACCAGCTCGGCGACCTAGGCTCCGCGTCCGACGTACTGGTGACCTTGTTCTCCAGCGTCGCCGGCGTTCCCTCCGCCGCCGAAGCGCCTCGCGCCGCTCTCTACGCGTTCGCCCGCCGCGAGATCCACCGGCGGGACATCGTCTTCGCGCCCCCCTCCATCGATCCGCTGATCGACCCCGCCTCCGCCCTCGTCGAGCGCACCTTCCGCGAGCTGCGACCACACCAGCGTGAAGTGCTGGTGCTGTGCGCGGTCTGCGGGATGAGCAAGGCGGAGCTGGCGTGGGTACTCGACGTCGCCCCGGACACCGCCGAGGAACTGGCGGTGGGGGCGGCCCACCACTTCCGGCACGCCTTGGTGACGGCGCTGTCCTCCACCGGGGTCCGCGTGCCCAAGCCGGTGGCCGACGTGTACGGCGCCCTGGGCGTGGCCCCGCTCGCCGACATCATCGGCCGCCTCCCCTGGGCGCAGCCGCCCGGAGCCCTCCGCATCCACTTCGCGGGCTCCCGTTCCGCCAGCCCCGGCCCTCTCTTCGTCAAGCCCCGCTGGCCCAGCCCGCCGATGTGGCCCCAGCCCCTGGCTGACGAGGACCCGGCGACCAGCACGGTCATCTTCCCGGCCGAGCTGCTGACGCCGCCGTCGCCGTCGCACGTGCCCGAGCACTCCGCCACCACGGCCCCGATGCCCGCACTGAACAACTCCCCGGAGTCCGCACCGCGCCGCGGAGAATTCCCGGCCTCGCACGTCCCCTTCGGAGAAGCCCCGTCCTCAACGCCACGCTCGTTCTTCGGAGAGGGCCGGAGCTCGACTCCGGTCTCCTTCTTCGGCGACGGCACGGCCTCGACCGCCCGCTCCCCCCTCAGGGACCCGTTGGCCTCCGCCCAGCGTCTGCACGATCCGCTGGGCCCCACCCCGTCTCTCAGAGATCCTCTGGCGGCGGTGGACGGCACGCGGCCCGACCAGCCCGGCACACCACAAACAGCTCCACCCTTCACAGGGAGGACCCCAGTGCCGCCCCACATCCATCCGTTCTTCCAGGACCCGCCCGACGAGCCTTTCGGCGGTCTGGAGCCCTTCGCGACCGGCGACGTGATCTTACCCAGGGACACCCCTGAGCCCTTCGCGACCGGCGACGTGATCCTGCCCAGAGATGTCCCGAGGCCGTTCTCGGATGACGACGACGGCGACATCCTGGCCCCCAGGGACCCGCACCCCGACGTACTGGTGCACAAGGGCCCCGCCCGCCCGCTCCAGCAACCGCCGCGGACGAACGAGCCGGCCCGCGACGCGGCGCCCCTCTTCCGCCCCCGCCCCAAGTCGGCCAGGCGCACCAAGCCCGCCAAGTCCGAGCCGGCCAGGCGCACCCCCAAGCCGGCCGAGCCCGTGAGGCCCGCCGAACCGGTCTACCGCCTGCCCCTGTACGACAAGGCGCCCCCGAAGCCCCCCACCCTCCCCAGGCCCTCCTCCTCATCGAGCAGGAGAACCCCTGCTCCACCTGACGAGGAACCCCAAGGGACCTTCGCCTCGCGGGCCCCGGAGCCCTCTCTCCTGGCCCCGCGCCCGATCCGCGCCCGTCCGGTGCCCAAGAAGCGCCCGGAGTACAGCGCCCGGCCCGAGAAGCCCCGCCGCCGCCAGAACCGGCACTTCGACTGGGCCTGGGAGGTCGTCGGGTTCCTGGTCTGCGTGGCGATCGCCATGATCGTCTTCTTCTCGATGCCCGCGTTCCTCCACCCCTGAGGCGCGTCGTCGTATCGGCTCGGCAACTCACCCCGTCGAGCCGATCGTCGAACGTGACGCGCATCCCCTTCGCCGGGCGGTCACCTTTCGCCGAGCTGTTCCGTCAGTGGGACGTAACAGCGAACACGGCAAGGAGACCGCCATGGAAGCCCGCTTCGACTTCTACAGCAACCCCGTCGCGACCAAGTTCTTGAAGTACCTCAGCTCGGCGGGCAAGGCCGTGCAGGAATCGACGCTGCCGGCCGCGACGCAGGAGCTGGTGAAGATCCGCGCCAGCCAGATCAACGGCTGCGCCGTCTGCCTCGACGCGCACACCAAGGAGGCCGTGCACGCCGGCGAGACCTCCGTACGCCTCAACCTGATCGCGGCCTGGCGTGAGGCCAAGGTCTTCACCGAGGCCGAGCGGGCCGCCCTGGAACTGACCGAGCAGGGCACCCGCATCGCCGACGCCGCCGGTGGCGTCACCGACGAGGCCTGGGCGAACGCCGCCAAGCACCATGACGAGGACCAGCTCGCCGCCCTGGTGTCCCTCATCGCCGCCATCAACACCTTCAACCGCATGAACGTCATCACCCAGCAGCCCGCCGGCGACTACCAGGTCGGCCAGTGGGGGTGACCCGGTAAGGGGGCCTCAGCTCGCCGCCTGCTGCACGAGCGCGCTGATCCTCGCCTCGTGGGCGGCGGTCAGCTCCGTCAGCGCGAAGGCGGTCGGCCACATGGCGCCGTCGTCGAGGTTCGCCGGGTCGTTGAAGCCGAGGGTCGCGTACCTCGTCTTGAACTTCTGGGCGGGCTGGAAGAAGCAGATGATCTTGCCGTCCTTCGCGTAGGCGGGCTGCCCGTACCAGAGCTTCGCCGTCAGGGACGGGGCGTCGGCCTTGACGATGGCGTGGATCCGCTCGGCGATGACCCGGTCCGCCTCCGCCATCTCGGCGATCTTCTCGAGCACGTCCCGCTCTGTGTCGGCCTTCGCGCCCGAACCGCGGCGCGCGGCCTTCTTCAGCTCCTGGGCGTGCTCCTTCATCGCGGCCCGTTCGTCGTCGGTGAACCCGTCGAACTTGCTGCCGGCCGCGGCGCTCTTGGTGGTCGTCTTCGTTTCGCTCATGGTGGGAATCTCCTTGTCCGCGAGTCATCTGTCTTGCGAGGCGACGGATCAGTGCCTGTCGCCCGGGGAGCGGCCTGCCCTACCCCCACGCGCCGGCGATCTGCCGGGTGGTGGCGTTGAGCCGGTTGAACATGTTGGTGACACCGATCATCAGGACGATCGCGGCCAGCTGCTTCTCGTCGAAGTAGGTGGCGGCGCTGTCCCAGACCTCGTCGTTGACCGCGTCGGCGCGGTCGGCCAGCCGGGTGGCGGCCTCGGCCAGCGCGAGCGCCGCCCGCTCCTCATCGGTGAAGTACGGGGTCTCCCGCCAGGCGGCGACCGTGGCCAGCTTCTCCTCGCTCACCCCGGACTTGCGGGCCGTCTTCACGCCGCCGTCCACGCAGGCGCTGCAGCCGTTGATCTGGCTGACCCGCAGGTGCACCAGCTCCAGCGTCTGCCCCTCCACCCCGCCGGAGTGCACGGCCTTGAAGATGTCCTGAATGGGCTGCATCGCGCCGGACAGGATCATGGCGGGGTTCTGCATACGAGGCTGCATCGGGTTTTCCTCTTTCAGGTCTGTGCCCCGTTCCCTCGGGGGCGTGGCTCCATGACAGCCTGTGGAGGGCTACGATGACGACGTCCATGGGACACTCTGGGACAGTTGATGTGGCTCTGACCAGCGGTGACCGCCTTCGAGAAGTTTCCGCCGGTGTGGGACAGAAAGACAGGGAACGGTGGCTGTGCACCAGAAGGCAGCGAAGGCCGACCCGAAGGACGAGCTGGCCGCCCGCCTGCGCCTGCTCCAGGAGCTGTCGGAGCGCGGCGTGCGGGCCCTGGCCCGGGACGCCGGCCTCAGCTCGTCGTCGCTGTCGCGCTACCTCAGCGGCCAGACGTTGCCGCCCTGGCCCGCGGTGGTGGCGCTCTGCCGGCTCCTCAAACGTGACCCCCGCCCGCTGCGTCCCTTGTGGGAACGGGCCTCCAACCCCCTGCCGGCGCCCCCGAAGACCAGCCGCCAGGTCCAGCCCCCGTCGCCACCCGCGGGAGCTCCGCGCCCGCCCCGCAACGACCTGCCGCGCGACGTGCCCGACTTCACCGGGCGCGAAGCCCAGCTCGCCGCCGTGCTCGCCGGCGTGGACAGCAGCCGGGTGGTCGCCATCGACGGCATGGCGGGCGTCGGCAAGACCTGCCTGGCGGTGCACGCGGCGCACCGGCTCGGTGCCGACTACCCCGACGCGCAGCTCTACCTGGACCTGCACGGGTTCACCGCCGGACGGGAGCCGCTCGGTCCCGATCCCGCGCTGCGGGCCCTGCTCGCCGCCCTCGACGTCCCCTCGGAGAAGATCCCGCAGGAGGGCGGCATCGAGCCGCTGGCCGCCTGCTGGCGCTCCGAGCTGGCCCACCGGCGGGCCGTCGTGGTCCTCGACAACGTCGCCGACGCCGACCAGGTCCGCCCGCTGCTGCCCGGCGCCGGCCCTTCCGTGGCCCTGATCACCAGCCGCAACCGGCTGCTGGGCCTGGACGAGGTGCCCCCGGTGTCGCTGGACGTGCTGACCCCGCAGGAGAGTTCCGAGCTGCTGGCCCGCGCCAGCGGCGACCCGGGCGGGCCCGACAGCCGGCTGGCCCGCGACCCGGAGTCCGCCGCCGAGGTGGTACGGCTGTGCGGCCAGCTGCCGCTGGCCCTGCGGCTGGCCGCGGCCCGGCTGCGGCACCGGCCGGGCTGGACCGTGGGCATCCTCGTCGAGCGGATGGCGGAGGGGGCCACCGAGTTCGACACGGCGTTCGCCATGTCCGTACGGCAGCTGGACCGGACGCAGCGCCGCTTCTTCCGGTTGCTGGGCCTGATGCCCGGCGCGACCTTCGACGAGTACGTGGCGGCGGCGCTGGCGGACATACCGCTGCGCAGCGCCCGGGCGATGCTGGAGGACCTGCTCGACGCGCACCTGGTCCAGCAGCCGGCGGCCGGCCGCTACCGCCTGCACGACCTGGTGCGCCAGCACGCGCGCCGGGCCGCAGCCGAGCAGGACTCACCGGCGGACCTGGAGCAGGCGCTGGGCCGGGTGCTCGACTACTACGTGCACGCGGCGGCCGCCGGTGACGCCGCGATGTCGTACCTGTCCCCCATCCGGGAGGTCTCCGCGGGCCGGCCCCCTGCCGAGCTGCCGCGGTTCGCCGGCAAGCACGCGGCCCTCTACTGGTTCGCCACCGAGTACACCAACCTGATGGCCGTCTTCGAGGCGGCCGTCGCGGCCGGAGCCGACGCGCACGTGTGCGAGCTGCCGCGCTTCATGCGGGCGTTCTTCGCGCGGCGCTGCGGCACGACGCACCTCAACGTCCTGTTCGAGCGGTCGCTGGTGGCCGCGCAGCGCCTGGGCGATCCGGTGCAGCTGGCCGAGGCGCACAGCGACCTGGGCTTCGCCCGGTACAACGCGGGCCGGATGGCGGAGGCGGAGGCCGCGTACGAGGCGGCTGCGCCGCTGGTGTCCCAGACCGGGGACACCAGGTCGGAGGCCGAGCTGACCATGCGCCGCGGCTACCTGAGGTGGGACGAGGGCTACGTCGAGGAGCCGCTCGACCTCTTCCGGCTGGCCGGCAAGCTGTACGCGGACGCCGGCTGCCCGATGGGCACGGCCCACGCGACCGCGTACGAGGCCTGGGCGATGCTGCAGCTGGGACACCACGAGGAGGCGGCGCGGCTGGCCCGCGTGGCGCTGGACATGCCGCACGCCGACCCCGCCTGGCCGCCCACGCTGACGGCCAGGATCACCCTCGGCGTGGCCATCGCCCCCGAGGCGCCCGGCGAGGCGCTGGAGCATCTGGAACAGGCGCTGACGCTGGCCCGCGAGGACGGCCACAAGCACAACGAGGCGTGGTGCCTCAACTGCATGGGCGTCGCGCTGCGGCAGATGGGCCGCTACGAGGAGGCGCTCGCGAGCCACCGTCAGGCGTTCACGCTGCTGGACGAGCTGTTCGAGGAGCATTGGAAGATCCATTTCCTCAACGGCTACGCCGAGACCTGCCGCCTGGCGGGCCTGCCCGAGGAGGCCCTGCGCCTGCACCGGCAGGCGCTGGAGCTGGCCCCGAAGCTGGGGTACCGGTACGCGGAGGCGCTGGCCCACGAGGGGATCGCCGCGGTCCTCGACGAGAGCGACCCGCCCACGGCCGCCGAACACCGCGCGGCCGGCCAGGCCATCCTTCAGGAGCTCAAACCGGGGACCTGACGCGACCGGTCGCTCCTACGGCGTCATCTCGTCCAGCACCCGGGGTTCCACGAGACGCTCTTGTTGCCGGAATACGTCGCCTGAGTGGTGTCGGCGATCTTGATGCTTCCATCGGCGTACTTGTAGATCAGCTTGACCTGGTACGTCTGCACGATCTCGGAGATCTGCGCCGAACGGTTCGGGCCGGCGGGCATCCAGTATGTGCAGAGGGACTTCAGGCTCCGGGGGAACCACTCCCCATGGGACTGCTCGATGACGTGGTCCCTCGCGGTGGAGTTGTACGCGGTGCCCAGTCCATTCGCCCACGGGTTGAAGGCCACGCCGCTGGTGGAATAGTTGCACACCTGATAGTTCCCCTTGACGAAGTCGGCGCTCTCCCTACCGGCGGCCACGCCCCAGGTCTCCGTATCGGTGCAGGATTCGTAATAGCGCGTGGAGCCGGTGGGCGTCAGCTCCACCGTGATCGACGGCCCGTCGGCTCTGGCGACGGTGGGCATGCAGACCAATGCCGCGGTCATCGCCGCCGCCGCGGCTCCCGCGCCGGCGCGCGCCGCCCGACTGCGGCCGAAACTGAAGGTCATTTGATCGTCCTTTCCTCTTGAGTGCCAGCGCGACAGTACGGAACCCGACTTGGAAAGGACTTGGCCCTAACTGTGTGCCGGGCCTGAGATCAATTAACTTTCGAGAGCGGGTGGGCCACTGGTCGTCGGTCCGGTCAGAACGTTGATGAGGGTGGCGGCGAACCCGTCGGGCTGGGACCAGTAGCCGGTATGGTCGCCCGGGAAATCGATCACGTGTTTCCCCCAGCGGTCGGCCAAGGCAAGGCTGGGACGGTAGGCGAAGTGCTGGCGGGAGTCCCGGCCGCCGGCCATCACGATCCGCTCCCGCTGGGCGTCGAGGGTCACCAGATCGGGACGGTAGCCAGGTGCCTGCCGTACTTCGTGATCGAGGAAGAAGCCGATGTTGGCCGACAGGCGGTGGATCAGTTCGGCGTCGATGTGAGCCGGCCGCTGGAGCGCGTCCAGGCCGATACCGGTCATGAACATCCGCATCGCCGGCTCCGCGCCGTCCCGTCGGTAGGTGTCGTACACCTCCTGGAAGAACGCCCGCCACCTCGGTGCATCGGCCAGCACCTCTGCCAGGGGCGGCTCATGGGCGATCAGCCTGGTGACCAGGTCGGGGCTCTGGCTGATCAGGGCGAGTCCGATGACCGCGCCCGCGCTACTGCCGAAGACCTGCGCCGGCCCCCTTGCGACTGCCCGTAGTAAGCAACGCGCGTCGTCGACGTGGGTATCGCCCCAGGCGCTGTTGTCGAACGATCCGTTGACGGTGCTTCTGGAAAACCCTCGCCGGTCGTAGCTGATGACGGTGTAACGAGGGGCAAGTCGGTCCGCGACGGCGTCGTACAGGTCGGCGTCGCCGTTGCTCCCAGGGATCAGCAGGAGCGCCGGCCCTTGCCCGCGCACCTGGTAGTGGAGGCGGGCACCGGGCACGTCCAAGGTGTGGGTGTGCTTGGCGGGCATGGCGATGATCCTTTCCTTGCTTACCTGTCGTAAGGCAAGCAAGGCTACTAACCGGCCGTCAAGTAAGGTGAGGGCGCCTGATCCAGGTTGAGCAGCATACGAACGAAAAGTCGCGTTAGTAGGCCGGGCCGAAGCGGCTTGGCGTGACATTCCGTTCTGGACGCATCTGGACGATGCGTTCTTGCAGGGGTCCCGGTAGCAATCGCGGAAAATCCAACGAACCCATCTCTGACCTGTGCTGATGGTGCAAGAGGGTGCGATGGTCCTGAGCGGTTCGTCGTCAGTGGATGGCTTGGTCGCGGCGTCGGCGACCTTGTCGTCCGGCAGCGCGTACAGCCAGGTGGTCTCGGTGGAGGCGTGGCGGCGGCGACCGACGGGCTCGATGGACACTCCCCGTGGTGGCGGCGTCGTATGACAGCGGCCCGCCGGCGCCGTTGCTGCCGGCCCGGAACAACGGGCCTGCTGTGCAGCCGACGCGGGCCACATTGAGCCTGAGCGGCGCGACGTCCGCCTCTGACCGGCGCTCCTCACGCCTCGGCGGCGGGCGGCGATCAACCCTGTGCGTTCGGCGACCTGAAGGTGGTCCGGGACGGAGGAGATCCCTATGGGCGGGGCAGCAGTTGCCAGTATTCGTTGGGCAACTGCGCGGTCACGTCGAAGTACTCCTCACTGGAGATCGACTCGCGCAGCACACCGAAGACGGCCTGGGCGTGCTCGCGAGCCATCGCCGGCGAGGCGCCCTCCCGTTCGGCGATCCGCTGCACGAACTCGTCCACGGACATGCGCGCCGCCCGGCCGGGGCCCGCGGCCTTGCCGCGCTTCAGCGGCGGGTGCAGGTGGACGTGGATCTGGCTGATCAGGTCGTCGACCTCGCCCGGAGCGATGCGCTCGGCGAGCGTTTCCAGCACCGCCTCGGTGGCCCGGCGTGCGCCCTCGGGGTCGAGCCCGGTCCGTTTCGCGACCTTGGCCAGAAACTCCTCGACCGGCACGATCTCGACGAACCGCCGTTGGGCCTCCGCGACCAGGGGCTCGAAGTCGTCCGGGAGTTCGGCCGCCATGTCGGCGATCTCGTCGGGACTCGCGGCCTGCCCGATCGCCCAGAAGACCGCACGGGCGTGCCGGTCTGCTGTGTCGAGGTCCACACCCTCGCGTTCGGCGACGCGCCGCAGGAACTCGTCCACGTCGAAGGTATCGGCGTCCGTGTCGGTGTAGAGCCAGGGCATCAACTCGGGAGGCAGCTCTCTTTGGAGATCCCGGCTCTGCCCCTTCGAGAGCCGCTCGGCGAGGGTTCGGAGCGTGGCCTGCACAGCCCGTTCCACGGCCTGGCTCCCCCCGCCGATCTGCTGCTCCACGATCTTGAAGAACTGCTCGTAATCCATGCCAACCCCCGCGCCGGCTCCGTCACAGTACGCGTTCTTGCTGGTCAACTACCCCGTAATGGAGACCGTCACCCGCGCTCCCGACAGCTCGGCCGCCGGGCGCCGGGGTTGGCCGCCAGGGCCGCCCGTTCGGCGTGGACCGGCGACCAGAGGCCGGCGTCGCGGTGCCGGACCGGGTCAGGTCGGGTCACGATCCCGGTGTAAGGGTTGTGAGGACCGGCCTGTCCGATCCCGCCCGTCGGCCGCCCGCCGTCGTCACCGATGAGCGCGTACGTCTCGTCAATGGCGTTCACCGGCCAGTCGAACATTCCCTGATAGAAGCGTCGCGCTCGCCGGGCATCGGGAGTGGAGATGTGCCGACTACGGGTACGACTGCCTGCGCCTGCGCGCCGCTCGGGAAGCACAGGGGCTGACGGTGGCGGAGATCGCGGCCGCTGCCGGCCTGTCGGAGCGGGCGGTGAACTTCTACCTGGCCGGCACCCGCCGCCCTCGCGCTCCGGTCCTGCCGCGGCTGGCTCGTGCGGTCGGCTTGGCCGAACCTCTCGACCTGTGTGACCTGCGCGACGGCGAGCGGATCGTGCATCTGCGCGTTCGAGTGGGCAAGAGCCGCGCCCAGATCGCCGCCGCCCTCGGGTGGCACCCCGACACCTACCGGGGCTGGGAGCTCGCCGGGCGGGCCGAGGACAAGATGAGCGGCGAGCAAATCGGGGAGAGCGATTCGGACCAGCCGGACCGGGGTCGCTGGGCGTCCGCGCCGTTCTTCGACCGGGACATGCTCCAGCGCGGAGCCATGGTCGACGGCGACTGGCGGCCCCCAGTGCGCGGGCCCTACCAGTACGGCAATCCCAGCCACTTTGCAGCGTTCGAAGTCCCCGCCGAACGCCTCCGCCAAGCCCTTCAACGCACGCGCGAGGACCGAGAAGCACAACTCGGAGAACTCCTACGTGGCTGACGTGCCTTACCCATCCCCGAGTCTCTGACCAGAGCGTTCGCTCAACTACCCCGGATAACGCCGAAGTCGTGGTTCAGCGGCGGGCGTGCCGCGCTGTGAGGACTGCGATCACGGGTGCGAGGGTGAAGAGCCCGAACAGCCACCGAGTGGCGCTCTGTCTTCCGACGATGCCTGCCGTGTCGGAGAATCCGACGACATTGGTGATCACTCCCGCTGTGGCTGATCCGAACGCGGTCGCGGTGAGTTGGATGGTGGTGACCGAAGATCCAGCGAGGTCCTGGTCTTTCTCGGGAGTCAACTGCAGAACCCGGGTCAGCTGGTGGGGCCATGTCATCCCGATGCCCCACCCCTCAGATGCCGGATCTTTGGTCAGGCCGATTTGCAACAATCGATCGCGAGCCCGGAACGTTCGCACGTCGCGGCGAGCCCTGGGCCGGCGCGAAGCTGGCCGCATGATCGGAAAGAGATCGCGTTTTGCCATGTCAATAGCGGGGCCGTCGATGCGGCGGCTGCTCGCTCTGGTCGGCGGCGGCTGTGTCGCCATGACCGCGTGTGTCACCCAAGCTGCCGCGCAGCCACAGGTGACGCCGGCGCCGCGGCCGTCGATCGTGCAGCTGGACTCGGGCCCGATCCGGGGCTCGGACGACGGCACAGTGAGGACGTACTCGGGGATCCGCTTCGCGCAGCCGCCTGTGGGGAAGCTGCGCTGGAAGGATCCGGTGCGGGTCGCACCATGGCGGGGAGTGGCCGACGCCACCAAGCCCGGCCGGCCGTGCACGCAGGTGGACCAAGGTAAGCAGATCGGTGGGGAGGACTGCCTGTTCCTCGATGTCACCGCGCCGGCCAAGCCGTCGCGCGAGCGGCTGCCGGTGATGGTGTGGCTGCACGGAGGCGGCTTCCTCGACGGCTACGGCAGCATGTACAACGCCCGGCGGATGGCCGACCAGGGCGAGGTGGTTGTGGTGACGCCCAACTACCGGCTCGGGGCGTTCGGCTCCCTCGCGCTGCCTGGACTGGCCGGCTCGGGCACGTTCGGGCTGGCCGATCAGCTCGAAGCCCTGAAGTGGGTGCAGCGTAACGCCGCGGCCTTCGGCGGCGACCCGGGCAACGTGACGTTGTTCGGTCAGTCCGCCGGCGGGTTCAGCACCTGCGGGCTGCTGACCTCTCCGGCCGCGCGCGGCCTGATCGACAAGGCCGTCATCCAGTCAGGGTCGTGCACGCTCAACTTTCCGGCCGGTACCTACATCCCGGTTCCGGACGTGCCGGCGGTGACGCCGTTCCCTTCGTTGAAGAGCAGCCAGAGCGTCGCGCTGGCGGCGGCCAAGCAGCTCGGCTGCGCGGCGGGCGAGGAGCTGGAGTGCCTGCGGGCCAAGCCGGTCTCCGAGCTGATGAAGGTGAACAAGAGTTTCGCCAATCCCCCCTACGGCTCGTCGCTGCTGCCGCTGGAGCCGGCGCGGGCGCTGCGCGCGGGCAAGTTCCTGCGTGTGCCGGTGATCTCCGGCGGCACCAAGAGCGAGGGCAACGGCTATGTCGCCGGCACCGCGCAGGCCGGGTTCCCGGTGACCGCCGAGAACTACCCGACGTTGATGAAGAACGCGTTCGGCGAGCAGGCCGACAAGGTGCTGAAGGAATATCCGCTGACCGACTTCTCCTCGCCCGGCCTGGCCTGGGCGACGGTGAGCAGTGACCGCGCCTGGGCCTGCCCGACCCTGGAGGGCGACGAGGCGATGGCCGCCCGCACCACGGTGTACGCCTACGAGTTCGCCGACGCCAACGCCCCGAACATCACCGGCACCCCCTCGGAATTCCCGCTGGGCGCCCACCACGCCAGCGACCTGCCGTACCTGTTCGACCTGGACGGCGAGCCATGGGACGGGCTCACGCCGGAGCAGTGGCGGCTGGCGGAGCAGATGATCGGCTACTGGACGTCCTTCGCCCACACCGGCAAGCCCCAGGCCACCGGCGCGCCCGCCTGGCCCGCGTTCACGCCGTCCGGCCAGAGCGTCCTCAGCCTGAAGCCGACAGGGCAGGGCGGCATCGGTCCGGCCGACCTCAGTGATGAGCACCGATGCGCCTTCTGGCGCGGGCTCGGCGGCTGACCACCGCGATGGTCCCCGGCCCGGGGACGGGCCGGGCACCACGGCGCACGATGACGAATGGCAGTCTCGACAGACGTGATCAGGGTTCTGCTGGCCGACGACGACCCGATGGTGCGCCGGCATCTGAAGACGATCCTCGGCTCCGGCACGGAGATCGGGGTGGTCGGCGAGGCACGAGACGGAGCGGAAGCGGTCGAGGAAGTCCTGCGCAGCGCCCGCATCTGCCCATCGGCGTCGGCGTCCGGTGGCGGCACCATCCCGGTCACCGCGGCCACCGCCTCCTTCAGCTCCCGGCGCGGCACGATCGCATCGATCGCCTCCCACACCTGCTCCAGCCGCAACTCCTCGCCGTACTCGGTGACCTCCAGCAGCGTCTCCACCGCGACCGCGAGCGTGGCCGAATGACGGGCCAGCTTAGGGTGCTGGCGGGCGCGCTCCTTGTCGGTGGCGCTCGCGGCCTTGCCGATCAGCTCGGTCGTCATCAGCAGATCCAGCAGGTCCAGTCAGTCGTCGACCGACTTGCCCTCCAGGTAGATGACCGTGGCCGGCAACGTGGCCAGCTGACGCGAGAACCGTGCCGGCGCAGCGTGGTTGCCGTGGCGGTCATCCCGTACCGGGCCAGATACCCCATCCGCCGATGTGGCACTCCCGGTGGCAGCTCCATCGACCCAAGCCCGACGCTGAGAATCTCCCCGGCGCGCTCCAGCGCCTTTTCCATGTTCCGGCCTGAGGGCACCGACGGGCCCTTACGCCAGCGCTCCAGATCCGACGATCGCGCCCCCTCCGGCACCGCCAGCAACCGGGCCAGGATCGCCCGCTGCCGCGGCGACAAGATCCCATGCAGCGTTTCATGCAGCCGCTCGGTCGCCTCATCGCGCACCCGGGCAATCAGCCGCGTCAGCGTGGTCACCCCCGGCAGCAGCACCTTGTTGGTGCGCAGCCGGCTCACCCCGTCGACGAAGATGCTCTTCTTGCCGTCCCCGGTGTTCCACGCCCGCGCATCCACCCACGTGGTGAACTCCGCCTCGACCGCCGAGAACTCCCGCAGCCCGTACGCCTTCTTGATCTCGTCCTGGTGGTCGAACTGTGTCTGGCGCCGCTCGGTGTACTGCTTGATCTGCGAGACGTCCACCACGCCGAGCTGGTCGGCCAGGTAGTCGATCACCTCGGCCGGGACCTCCAGCGGGTCGGGCAGGAACCGGCCCACGAACCGGGCTGTGGTCAGCTGCAGGGCGAACCCGAGCCGGTGCTGATCGCCACGGCGGCGCCCGATCAGTTTCTGGTCTGCGTCGTCGAGGAAGAACATCTTCTCCAGCTCGGCCCGCATCGGTGCCCCTACGTAGCGGCCGTACGCGGCCGCCTCTTCATCGCTTAAGAACTCAACTGGCATGGGCCTCGAAAGTAGGACTCATCTACCAGAGCAGACCAGACACAAGATCGAATTCTGATTCGCCAACAGCTCAGGCGACCCCCTGAATCTCATGATTCTGCAGGTCAAACACGCCAGAACGGCCGCTAAACGCGACTTTTCGTTCGTATGCTGCTCAACCCCCGATTCCGAAGTACGACGGGGCTCCTTCAAGCCCAGTGGGTGCGGTCGCGCGTTCGCTGCGGTTGCCAACTCTGCGGGTCTGGTCAAGGCATCCGTTAAGCTCTTCTACCAGGCCCTGAAACGTCCCTGGGGGCGTGATTTGAGCTCTCCGGTTGCCATTCCGGAGCAACCCAAGGGCTCTCAGAATTGATCTGAGGTGCTTCTATGGGGCAAGGTGGCCGATGGCAAACCTCCTCCATATCCCGCCTGTCTGGGTTCCCTCCCCCGGATGGACGGGGGCCTTTTTGTGCCCAAACACGGGAGCGCCAGTCCAGTCTTTAATTTCTTCGATTGGTCTATGGCACGGGCGCTCATGCGGAGGGTGGTCCGTCCGGAGCCCTGATCACCGCATCGTGCCTGGTAGCCACGTGCCGGCCGCTGGCCGTCCGTGATCATTCCGCCTGACAGAGACGCTTCCGCCAGCTGGATCGTTAGACTGTTGACGCCTAGGCAAGCTGCCACTCCGGGCACGAGGGACACGCATGACGCAAGGATCTCCCAGACCACGACGGCTCACGGTTTTCGCCGAAATAGCGGCCGTGTTAGCGCTGGTCATCGCAATAGTGGGTGTGGTCGTGGCCGTATTAGCGTACGAACACGACAAGGACGTTGCCGCATCTGAGGCTGCACCCACGCCGGTAGTCACTGTCACGCAGTTCACTACCGATGAGCGAGTGATTCCTTCACGGCACACAGACGCTCAACCTGTGCTTGAGGATTCAACCATAGTTTTGATCGCCGGCATTGTAGCCATGGGCCTCCTTTATTTTATGTGGGCTAAGTTGATTCTACTGCCGGACTATATCCTCATATCCTTGAGCCTACTATTCGTGTTAATGGTTCCGACCGTGGCATGGTTTGCCACGGGCTCGGAGACCTGGGTTGTACTTAGCTTTTCAGCCGCCGTTGTATGCGGCATGTTAGTTTTTATTAAAGCCTTGTCGAGCGACCTAAAGATCCCCTGACCTGCGCGCACGGCGAGCGATCCCCACCGGCGGGGTCGCAGATTATTGAAATGGGGGTACCCCAGGATTGGCCTGGTGGCTCCACTCTCGGACGACGAATGGGAGCCTCTGGGGAGCGGTACCGGCAAGCATGCCCTTGAGGATTCCCTGAAGGCGATGGTGCCGGCCGCCTAGGGTCTGGCAGGACACAGGCCCCCGGCTTTCGTGCCGGGGCCCTGCTCGTCGGTACGTCACCACTGCCGGGTTGTACATGAAGTCGGAGACGTACAAATGGCGCTGTCCGGGCCTTGCGGCCTTAGGTATGTGTCTCGCGCCTCCAGGGGGTCTACGTTCATCAGGGCGAAGGCGTGTTGGACGCCGTTTCGCTTACGCCCGAGGCGTTGCGACGTCGCGGAGGAATTCCAGCCATATCACGGTCGCACGCGCGTGCGCCTTGGCGCGCGCCTGGGTTGTGGTGGTGCTGTCGTTCACGTCGAATCTTTCGCTGTCCATCGGGAGACCGTCACGCCCGGGGAGCCGATGATGCAGGGTGAGCTTGTACTTTTCGTCGACGATCGAGAACAGCAGCCGCTTGCCGACCCAACCTTTCTCGCAAGTCGCCGATCCCGGTGACGGCTTCCATAGAATCTGGGGCGCTCCGGTCTTCTGCTCTTCCTTGGGTTCAACCCGGGTGCTCATTGGATCGCCTCCTGTGCGGCCAGGCTGCCCCCGCTCACGACGTTCCCCCCGGGGCCGGCGGCGGATGTCAGGTCACTGATCGTCTGGTTGGCACGTAGATCTGCACACCGGAAGGCGGCGCGACGGGCGGCGCGTACGGGTTCGATGGCCGGATGCCGCACGTAGACAGCTCGCTTGTGCTCGGGGTCCCAGCCGGTGCGCCACCAGAAGCGGTGGCCGTCGCACCACACCGCCAGCCCCACCCAGACGACACCAACGCGAGCCCGTAACCGTCATGTACGTCTGCGGCGATGTCCTCCTGCGCGAGAGCATCTCGCAGCAGCTCGGCGTGGAGGCGTTGCGTGGTGTCCTCCGCTGGATGGGTGTGCGTCGGAACTCGTGAAGGATTCATCACGTCAAGCAAAGCGACACCAGCCATCCACACCGCCCCACCGAGCATGCGGTGCAAGAGCCGCCCGAGATCGACAAATCCCGTTCCGAGCAACAACGCCAGTGGGTGAGCGAGTCAGACCCCGGGCAACTCCTGCCCTTCAAGTCTCACTGTGGGTGAGCGCAGGCCCACCTACGAGTCGGAGGAGAGGATGAGGCCGCTGGTTGGGACGCCGGTTCCCGCGGTTACCAGGACGTTTCGGACGGCTGGGAGTTGGTTGGCGGCTGTGCCCCGGATCTGGCGGACGGCTTCCGCGATGCCGTTCATGCCGTGGATGTAGGCCTCCCCCAGTTGGCCTCCGTGGGGGTTCACGGGCAGGCGGCCGTCCAGTTCGATCGTGCCGTCCCGGAGGAAGTCCGGGGCCTCGCCTCGGGCGCAGAAGCCGAGCTCCTCCAGTTGGGCCAGGACGAACGGGGTGAAGTGGTCGTACAGGATTGCGGTCTGGATGTCTTTTGGCGATAAACCGGACATGTCCCAGAGCTGGCGGGCTACCACGGCGATCTCGGGGAGGCCGGTCATGTCGTCGCGGTAGTAGCTGGTCATCATCATCTGGCCCGATCCCGCGCCCTGGGCGGCAGCCGTGATCAGGGCGGGTGATCTGCGGAGGTCACGAGCGCGTTCGGCCGAGGTGACCACCAGGGCCACGCCGCCGTCGCTCTCCTGGCAGCAGTCGAGCAGGTGCAGCGGCTCGACGATCCACCTGGACGCCTGGTGCTCCTCCAGCGTGATGGGGCGCCGGTAGAACCAGGCGGCGGGGTTGGTGGCGGCGTGACGGCGCATGGCCACCGCCACCCGGCCGAAGTCCTCCGAGGTCGCGCCGTACGTGTGCATGTACCGGCGGGCGAACATCGCCACCCAGGCCGCCGGCGTCATCAACCCGTACGGCACGTGCCAGCTCATCTCCAGCCCCTGGGAGGTGGGCTCGCCGGTCAGGCGGCTGTTCGGCTGGCCGAAGCGGCGGCCGGAGCGCTCGTTGAAGGCGCGGTAGCAGACGACCGTCCGCGCCATCCCCGTGGCCACGGCCATGGCGGCGTGCGCCACGGTCCCGCAGGCCGCGCCGCCGCCGTACTCGACCCGCGAGAAGAACGTCAGGTCCCCGATCCCCGCCTCCCTCGCGACGGCGATCTCCTGGTTGGAGTCCTGGGTGTAGGTCACCATGCCGTCCACGTCGCCGGGTGAGAGCCCGGCGTCGTCCAGCGCCGCCAGTACGGCCTCGGCCGCCAGCCGCAGCTCCGAACGCCCCGACTCCTTGCTGAACTCGGTGGCACCGATGCCCGCGACGGCAGTACGCCCGCTCAACACGGCTTTCCCTCCTCGGCCAGGGCGAAGGTGACGGTCCCGGTGGCGTGGTCGCCCAGGCTCACCTGGCCGCGTACCTCGACCGTCAACCGGCCCTCCTCGCGCGACACGACCGTCCCGTTGAAGCACAGCCGGTCCCCCGCGTACGCCGGGACGCCCAGCTTGACGGCGACCCGCTCGATGACGGCCTCGGGCCCGGCCCAGTCGGTGACGTACCGCTCGACCAGGCCCATGGTGGTCAGGATGTTGAGGAAGATGTCCTTCGAACCCTGGGCGCGGGCCTTGCCGACGTCGTGGTGCACCGGCGTGAAGTCCATGGTGGCCAGCGCCGTGGAGACGACGAAGGTGGGGGTGAGGTCGATGGCCAGCTCCGGCAGCGCGGACCCGATCTCGGTACGCATCACGCGTCCTCCTTCGAAGGCGCCCACATCGGCAGGACGAGCTGGTCGTCCATCGACCGGTACGTCACGCACAACGGCATGCCGACGGCCACCTCCTCGATCGGACAGTCCACGACGTTGCCGACGATCCGTACCCCCTCGGGCAGCTCCACCACGCCGACGACGAACGGGGTCTCCCGGCCCGGCACCGGCGGGTGGTGGTGCACGACGTAGCTGTAGAGGGTTCCGTGACCGCTCGCGACCAGGTGGGAGCTGTTGGCCGAGCGGCATTGCGGGCACAGCGGGCCGGGCGGGTGGCGGTGGTGGCCGCAGTCGGCGCAGGTCTGGATGCGCAGCTCCCCTTGCCGTACGCCTTCCCAGAAGAAGGCGGTGTCCTGGTTGATCGCCGGTTGGAGCGGGTACGCCGGCCGGTCGGCGGCGGGAGCCGCCTTGGTGCGTGGGCGAAATTTCAGGACTCGGAAGAGCATTTCGGCGACCGGCTGCTCGTCCTCGCCGTACCAGGTGACCTTCCAGGTGGCGAAGAAGCCCACCCCCAGCGCCGTCCGCTTGGGCCCGGCCAGGTCCGAGAACCGCGTGGCGGGGGTGAGCCGCTCGCCGACCCGCGCGTACCGGTGGTAGGTCTGCTCGCAGTTCGTCGCCACCACGCCCGTGTAGCCGCTCGCGTCGAGCGCGGCCATCATGTCGTCCACCGCCGAACGGTCCTTCGCCGACCGGCGCACCCCCGGCATCGTCCACACCTGGGCCATCGCGGGCGGGGCGACCCCTTTCTCCAGGTACGCCGGGTTCTCGTCGCCCATGGCGTCCAGCCAGTGCCGGATCATGGGGCCGTTCACCGGGTCCTGCGCCGGGGTCCCGCGTACCTCCCCCAGCGCCGCCTGCTTGCCCGCGAGCTCGTGCAGCTCCTCATCACTCAGGGGAGGGGTCATCGCGGCGGCCTCGGCAGGTTCAGGCCGAGCATGGCGATCAGCTCCCGCTGCACCTCGTTCACCCCGCCGCCGAACGTCAGCACCACCGCCCCCTTCACCCCGTGATCGGTGCGTTCGAGCAGCTCGGCCGTCTCCGGATCCGACGGGTCCCCGTACCTGGCCAGGATGTCGCCGACGATCCTGCCGACCTCCTGCATGCGCTCGGAGCCGTAGATCTTGGTGGCCGACGCGTCGGGGGCGCCGAGCCAGCCGAGGTCCATGTTCGCGGCGACCTGCCAGTTCAGGAGCTCGTTGGTGCGGAAGAAGCCCCACACCCTGGCCAGCGCCCGCCGTACGTCCGGATTGTCCGCCACCCCGGTGCGGCGGGCCCAGGCGAGGAAGCGGTCGTAGGTCTGGCCGAGGTTCCCGGCCGGGCCGAGGGTGACGCGTTCGTGGTTGAGCTGGTTGACGATCAGGTCCCAGCCCCGGTCCACCTCGCCGACCACCATGTCCACGGGCACGCGTACGTCGCTGTAGTAGGTCGCGTTTGTGTGGTGGCGGCCGTCCATGGTGACGATCGGCGTCCAGGAGAAGCCGGGGTCGTCCGTGGAGGCGATCATCATGGTGATGCCCTTGTGCTTCTTGGCATCGGGGTTCGTGCGGGCGGCCAGCCAGATGTACTGGGCGTAGTGCGCGCCGCTGGTGAAGACCTTCTGGCCGTTGACGACGTAGTGGTCGCCGTCGAGCACCGCCGTGGTGCGCAGGGAGGCCAGGTCGGTGCCGGCCTCGGGCTCGCTGTAGCCGATGGCGAAGTGGCACTCGCCGGCGAGGATGCGGGGCAGGAAGAGGTCCTTCTGCTCCTGGGTGCCGTACTGCATGAGCGTGGGCCCCACGGTCTGCACCGTGATGATCGGGTACGGAACGCCCGCCCGGGCTATCTCGTTGGCGAAGATCTGCTGCTCCAGGGGGCCGTAGCCGCCTCCCCCGTACTCCTTGGGCCAGCCGAGGCCGAGCTTGCCGTCGCGGCCGAGGCGACGGCAGTGCTCCATGTACGCCCCGCCGAACGGATCTTCGGCGATCTTCCTGCGGTCCTCGTCGGTGAGACAGCCCTGGAAGTACTCGCGCAGCTCGTCGCGCAGGGCGCGCTGGGCTGGGGTCAGGTCGATCAGCATCAGAGGAGCGCTCCGATCAGGTCGAGCTGGGCGTCGGCGCCGCCGAGCAGGTGGGACAGGTGCTTGGCCTGCGCGAAATAGCGGTGCAGCGGGTACGTGACGTCCAGCCCGAGCCCGCCGTGCAGGTGCTGGCAGGTGTAGAGGGCCTTCCAGGCCTCGCTGACGTGGTACGCGGCCAGCGCCAGGTCCTCGTCGGCCGGCAGGTCCTCGGCCAGGCGCCAGACCGCCGACCACATGGCCACGTCCAGGGCCCGCGCGGCGATGTAGACGTCGGCGATCTGCATGGTCACGGCCTGGAACTCGGCCAGCGCCCGGCCGAACTGCTTCCTCGTCCTGATGTACTCGGTGGTCAGCTCCAGCGCGCCCGCCAGCACGCCGCCGGCCTGGGCCGCCACGGCCGCCATGAACAGCCGCCGGGCCCCGGTGACCGCGTCGGCCCCCGCGATCCGCTCGGCCGGGGTTCCGTCGAGCACGACCGTGGCGGCGGGCTCGCCGGTGGAGGTGTACTCGGGGGTCGTGGCCGGCGACTCCACCAGGAACAGGCCCTCGTCGGCGGTGACGAGCACCGTGTCGCCGGGGTACGGCACCGAGACCTTGCGCCCGGTCAGCGCCCAGCCCCCGTCCACGGCCCGGGCGGCCGTCGAAGGCGGGTCGGCCAGTGCCCTGCCGGGCTCGCGGAGCGCGAGGGTCATCCCGTTCTCGCGGCGTTGCTGGTCAAGGGTGCCATAGCGGGCCAGGGCCAGCGTGCTCACCAGCGCGGGCAACGCGGGCACCGGCGCCGCCCGCGCTCCCACCTCCCGCAGCACCACGGCCATCTCCACCGGCCCCAGCCCGGCTCCCCCGGCCTCCTCCGGCACGCACACGCTCATGAGCCCGGCCTGCCGCAGCCGCTCCTCGTCCCCTTCCCTGGCGAGCACCTCGGCCGCCAGCTTCCGCAGGTCCTGCTGGGTTTCGTCCAGGTTGAAGTCCATTCACGTCTCCAAGAGGTGTTGCCTGCCGTGCCGTACGAACTCCTCCTCGATCCCCTTGACGTCCGAGTCGGTCAGCGGCCGGAGCCCGGAGCCCGACCGCACCCAGACCGGGTCTGCGGTGCGCCAGCCCTCGCGGGCGAGGACCCGCTTGACGACCTTGTGGGAGGGCGTCTGGGGCAAGTGATCAGAAAGGCGGATATATCGGGGTAAGGACTTGGCACCCAGATCGCGGCGCGCCGCCAGGAACGCCGTGAACGCCTCCGGGTCGAAGGCCCCCTCCAGCACCAGCGCCGCCATGACCTGGTCGCCCGCCGCCGGGTCGGGCACCGGGTAGACGGCCGCCTCGACCACCCCCGCGAACTCCCTCAGCGCCGCCTCGATGGGCGCGACCGCCAGGTTCTCGCCGTCCACGCGCAGGCGTTCGGTGCCACGGCCCGCGAAGAACACGTAGCCGTCCCCGTCCGCGTACGCCAGGTCGCCCGACCAGAACGCGCCGTCCCTGATCCGCTCGGCGTCCGCCTCGGGGTCGTTGTAGTAGCCGTCGAACAGCCCCAGCCCGCGCACGTTGACCAGTTCGCCGACGGCCTCGTCCGGGTTGATCAGGCGGCCGTCCTCGATGCGGCCCGGCGGGCAGGGACGGCCGGTCAAGGGGTCGAGGATCAGGATGCCGTCGGGCAGCCGCCCCAGGCATCCAGGCGGCCCGGACGGGTCGGGGGTGAGCGAGATGGCCGTCTCCGTGGAGCCGAAGGCGTCGATCACGCGGCACCCGAACCGCTCCCCGAACCTCCTCGTCGCCACCGCGCTGCCCTCGTTCCCGAACGCGATCCTGAGCGGGTTGTCGGCGTCGTCGGGGCGCTCGGGGGTGGCCAGGACGTAGGAGAGCGCTTTGCCCACATAGTGCAGGTACGTGCCGCCGTACCGTCTGATGTCGGGCAGCAGACCCGACGCCGAGAACCGCCGCCGCAGCGCCAGCGCCGCCCCCGACACCACGGCCGGGGCGTAGGCGGCCATCAGCGCGCCGGAGTGGAACAGCGGCATCGAGCAGTACACGACGTCGGACGGCGTGAGCAGCGCCCCCAGGCTCAACCCGGGGACGGCCATCTTGCGCTGCGTGATCCGCACGGCGCGCGGGCGGCCGGAGGTGCCCGAGGTGAAGATCAGCATCACGAGATCCTCGGGCGCGGCATCCTCGCCGAACGCGGCGTCCGGGGGAGACGACGAGGCGTCCGGCAGCGGCAGCGCCTCCACTCCCAGCGCCTCGGACAGCGGCCCGGCCAGCCCCGCGTACGGGATGTCCGCCAGGAGCAGGTCCACGTCCGTGGCGCGGGCGTCGCGGATCAGCTCGTCGACCGAGCGCGTCGGGTTCAGCGCGACGACCACGTGCCCGGACAGCGCCGCCCCGCCCACGAGGAACACCAGCCCTGGAACGTTCTCGCTGAGCACCCCCACGTGCAACCCCGCGCCGCGCCCGGACAGCCAGGCCCCGGCGGCGCGGCAGGCCGCCACGTGCTCGCGCCATGACCACGTCGTGTCCTCGAACATCAGCCCAGGTCGATCGTCATCGGCCCGTGCACGGAGCAGGGCCGCCAACGTGTTCGCCGCCATCCGGAGTCTCCACCAAGCGCTCGGTCAGCCGAATCGCAAACTAGAACAGATTCTAATATCTGTCCAGTGCCCACCTATCCTGATAAGTCGCGACATACGGCTGTAATGCCACAGACATGGGGCTATAGGGCTTCTTTGTGACCCGCGAGTAACAAGCCACGTCATCGAGAAATCAGATAACGTGTTCTTATGCGTACCACGCACGCCGCGCCCTCCAGCGACACCGAGGGGACCATGGAGAGCCACCCCACGCCGGGCACGCACAGCGTCCGTACGCGTAGCCAGCACCAACGCCGCAAGCGCATCGTCCAGGCCGCCGCCGCGCTGGCCTCGCGCGGCGGGGTCGAAGCCATGCAGATGCGCACGGTGGCCGAGCGCGCGGGCGTGGCGCTTGGCACGCTCTATCGCTACTTCCCGTCGAAGATGGACCTGGTGGTGGCGGTGGTGGGCGAGGAGATCGACCTCCTCGAGAGCAGCATCGAGCGCCGTCCGCCCGGGGCCACCACGCCGTCGAGCCGCGCGGTGGACGTGCTGATGCGGGCGACCCGGGGGCTGATGCGCGAGCCGGAGCTGGCCGACGCGCTCATCCGCTCGTTGATCATGGCTGAGGTGCAGACGCCGTTCGGGGAGCGCATCACGGGGCTGTTGCTGCGGGTCTCGGCCGACGGCCTGACCCTCGAGGACGCCACCGAGGAGCAGGCCGACCTCGCGGGGTCGCTGGCCAGCGTGTGGGTGCAGGAGCTCCTCGAGATGCTCCGCGGCCGCCGCACCTACGACCAGATCCAGCGCCGCATCGAAACCGCCGCCGCCAGACTTCTCGCCGACATCTGACCCCGCCGTACTTCGGTTCAGAAGCAAACCCATACGTTACGGCTGCGCACGGGCAAGCCACCCGCCGCACTACGGCTGAGGGCCCTCCAGGAAACGGCCGCTGACCCTTCAGTGGCGCGCCGCCGTTACGGCGCGCACAGTGGGCCACCCAAGTGGTGTCCGGTGGGCCGATCACCTCATGTGGAACGTGCGCCGATACGCGTGCGGCGAGACCCCCACCGCCGCCTGCAGGTGCTGCCTGAACGACGCCGCCGTCCCGAAGCCGGCGCGGTCCGCGACGCGGTCCACCGGCAGGTCGGTGCTCTCCAGCAGTTGCCTGGCCAGCGCGATCCGCTGCTGCGTCAGCCACTGCCCCGGGCTCAGCCCCACCTCCTGCCGGAAATGCCGGGTGAACGTGCGCCTGCTCATCCCCGCGTGGTCGGCCAGGTCGTCCAGCCGGAGCGGCGTGCCCAGCCGGGTCATCGCCCAGGCCCGGGTGGGGGCGGTGCCGACGCTGGACGGCTCGGGCACCGGGTGCTCGACGTACTGCGCCTGGCCCCCGTCCCGCCACGGCGGCACCACGCAGGCCCTGGCCACCTGGTTGGCGACCCGGCTGCCGTGGTCGCGGCGGACGAGGTGGAGGCAGAGGTCCACCCCGGCCGCGGCGCCGGCCGAGGTGAGCACGTCGCCGTCGTCCACGAACAGCACGTCCGCGTCCATCCGCACCTTCGGGAACGCGGCGGCGAACCGCTCGGCGTCCCGCCAGTGCGTGGTCGCCGGACGGCCGTCGAGCAGCCCGGCCGCCGCCAGCACGTACGTGCCGATGCAGATGGAGACGATCCGGGTGCCGGGGCGGATCCGGGCCAGCGCCGCGGCCAGCCCGGCGGGCAGCGAGTCCGCGTCCGTGAGCCCGGCGAACCACTCCGCGGCGGGCACCACCACCGTGTCCGCGCTCGCCAGCACGCTCGCGTCGTGCTCGACGGCGATGGAGTAGTCGGCGGCCGTGGCCACGGGGCGGCCGTCGACCGTGCAGGTGACCACGTCGTACAGCGGCTCGCCGCCGGGCCCCTGCGCGGCGCGGAAGATCCTGGACGGCACGCTCAGCTCGAACGGGATGACCCCGTCCACGGCGAGGACGGCAACGCGATGCATGGCCCGATTTTTACACATCATGACCTTTGGGCCACTCGCGGGCCCGGTCCCCGAACCAGCAGGCTGGGTCCCATGAAGATGAAAGCGATCAGCCAGGACGTCCTGGGCGGCCCTGAGGTTCTGAAGACGGTTGAGGTCGAGCGGCCCGTCCCCGGCCCGACCGAGGTGCTGGTGCGGGTGGAGGCGGCCGGGCTGAACCCGACCGACTGGAAGACCCGCGCGGGCGGCGGCTTCCTGCGCGACAGGCTGCCGTTCGTGCTCGGTTACGACGTCTCGGGCGTGGTCGAGGACTCGGGCGTCGGGCAGGCGCTCTACAAGCCGGGCGACGAGGTGTTCGGCATGCTCAAGTACCCGGACGCGCACGGCGCCTTCGCCGAGTACGTCACCGCGCCGTCCCGCCACTTCGTGCGCAAGCCCGCCGCCGTCGACCATGTCCAGGCGGCCGGGATCCCGCTCGCGGGGCTGACCGCGTACCAGGCGCTCGTGGACGTCGCCGGGCTGAAGGGCGGCCAGCGCGTGCTCGTTCACGCCGCCGCCGGCGGGGTGGGGCACCTGGCGGTGCAGATCGCCAAGGCGCGCGGCGCGTACGTGATCGGGACGGCCAGCGCGGCCAAGCACGAGTTCCTGCGCGGTCTGGGCGCCGACGAGCTGGTCGACTACCGGAGCGAGGACTTCGCCGAGGTCGTGCGGGACGTGGACGTGGTGCTCGAGACCATCGGCGGCGACTACGGGCCGCGTTCGCTGCGCACCCTGCGCAAGGGCGGCACGATCGTCTCGCTGGTGCTCCGGGAGCTCGACCCCGACCTGCACCGGCAGGCCGCCGAGCTGGGCATCCGCTCGGAGGCCATGCTGGTGGAGCCCGACCACGCCGCGATGCGCGCGCTCGCGGCCCTGGTCGAGGCGGGGAGGCTGCGCGCGGAGATCGCCGCCGCCCTGCCGCTGGCGGAGGCCGCCAAGGCGCACGAGCTCGGCGAGACGAACCGGGTCACCGGCAAGATCGTCCTCACCGTCCCCCGCTGACCGCATCATGGTCATTTCTTTGGGTCCGTAAAAGGTTCGTCTTAATCGCCATCAGAACTCGCCGATATGTCAGTGGCAACGTCTATACAGGGGGTATGACCGACAAGCCGACGAACGAGGAGTTCCTCCAACAGGCTGACCCGATGCGGCGCGAGCTGCTGGCGCACTGCTACCGGATGATGGGCTCGGTGCACGACGCCGAGGACCTCGTCCAGGAGACGTATCTGCGCGCGTGGCGGGCCTATGAGGGCTTCGAGGGGCGCTCCTCGTTGCGCACGTGGCTCTATCGCATCGCCACCAGCGCCTGCCTGACCGCGCTCGACAGCCGGAGCAGGCGGCCGCTGCCCACCGGTCTCAGTGCCCCCAGCACCGAGCCGACCGCTCCCCTGGTGTCGGACCACGAGGTGCCGTGGCTGGAGCCCGTGCCCGACGCCCTGACGGGTGTCGGCGGCGACGATCCCGCCACGATCGTGGCCGGCCGCGAGAGCATCAGGCTCGCCCTGATCGCCGCGCTGCAGCACCTGCCGCCGCGGCAGCGGGCGGTGCTGGTGCTGCGTGACGTGCTCAGGTGGAAGGCCGCCGAGGTGGCCGAGGCGCTGGAGACGTCCACCGCGGCCGTCAACAGCATCCTTCAACGCGCCCGCGCCCAGCTCAACGAGGTGCAGCCGAGCCTCGACGACCCGGTCGAGCCGCTGTCGGCCGAGCAGCGGGCCCAGCTCGACCGCTATGTCGCGGCGTTCGAGAACTATGACGTCGACAGCCTGGTGCACCTGTTCACCAAGGACGCGGTCTGGGAGATGCCGCCGTTCGTCGGCTGGTACCAGGGGCCCGAGGCGATCATGGAGCTCACCAGGACGCAGTGCCCGGCCGAAGGCCCCGGCGACCTCAAGCTGGTCCCGATCGCCGCCAACGGGCAGCCGGCGTTCGCGGTGTACCACCGCGAGAACGGCGTCTACGGGCAGTTCGCGATCATGGTGGTGACGTTGGCCGGGGAGCAGATCCGGCACGTCGGCATGTTCTTCGAGGAGAGCCTGTTCGAGACGTTCGGGCTGCCGTCGACGCTGGAGGGTTCCACGACAAAGTAGAACGCGTTACAGTCTCGCCAGAGCATCGTTCTGGAGGCGACTGTGGGCACACCTGTGATCGTCGAGGCCGTACGCACTCCCATCGGCAAGCGAGCCGGCTGGCTGGCCGGGCACAAACCGCAACAGGTTCTGGCTACCGCGCTGAACGGCCTCGTCGAGCGGTCGGGGCTCGACCCGGCGGCCGTCGAGCAGGTGTTCGCCGGGTGCGTGACCCAGGCGGGCGAGCAGGGCGGGCACGTCGGGCGCTACTCGTGGCTCTATGCCGGGCTGCCGTACCGGACCGGGGTGACGACGGTGGACGCGCAGTGCGGATCGTCGCAGCAGGCGGTGCACCTCGCGGCGGCCCTGGTGCGCGCGGGCGTGATCGAGGCCGGCATCGGGTGCGGCGTCGAGGTCATGAGCCGGGCGCCGCTCGGCAGCAACGTGCGGCCCGCCACGGCCAAGCCGGACGACTGGAGCATCGACCTGCCCGACCAGTTCACCGCGGCCGAGCGGATCGCGCGGCGGCGCGGGCTGACGCGGGAGCGGCTCGACTGGCTCGGGGCGCGCTCCCAGCGGCTGGCGGCCAAGGCGTGGGCCGACGGGCGGTTCGAGCGCGAGATCGTGCCGGTCGGGGACGTACGCAGGGACCAGGGCTTACGCGAGACCACGGTCGAGACCCTGGCCAACCTCAAGCCCGTCGCCGAGGGCGCCCTCCACACCGCGGGCACCTCGTCGCAGATCTCCGACGGCGCCGCGGCGGTGCTGGTGATGAGCGAGGAGGCGGCCGCCAGGCACGGGCTGCGGCCCAGGGCTCGGATCCTGGCGCAGGCGCTCATCGGCGCGGAGCCGTACTATCACCTGGACGGGCCCGTGGAGGCGACGGCCAAGGTGCTGGCGGCGGCCGGGATGACGATCGGCGACATCGACAGGTTCGAGGTGAATGAGGCGTTCGCATCGGTGGTGCTGTCGTGGGCGGGCGTGCACGAGCCCGACTTCGACCGCGTCAACGTCAACGGCGGCGCGATCGCGCTCGGCCATCCGGTCGGCGCCACGGGCGCGCGGCTGATCACCACGGCGCTGCACGAGCTGGAGCGGTCGGACTCGGCGACCGCGCTGGTCACGATGTGCGCCGGCGGGGCGCTGGCCACGGCCACCATTCTCGAGCGGGCCGGCTGAGGGCTCGGCCGGTGACACTCATTACCCGATCGGGGGGCGCATGAAGAGCAGACGTAGGCCGTACGCGGAGCAGCGGCCGCAGGATCTCGGCGGCGGGGTGTGGAGCGTGCCGGTGCCGATCCCGGGCAACCCGCTCGGCTACACGCTCGTCTACGCCCTCGAGTCCCCCAAGGGGCCGGTGCTGGTCGACGCCGGGTGGAACCATCCGGACGCCTGGGACGCGCTCAGCGGCGGCCTCGCCGCGGTCGGGATCGACGTGCGCACGGTGAGCGGGGTGGTCGTCACCCATTTCCATCCCGACCACGCCGGGCTCGCGGGGCAGGTCAAGGACGTGTCCGGCGCGTGGATCGCGATGCACGAGGACGACGCGGCGCTGGTCAGGCTCATGCACGACTACGCGGCCGAGGAGCATGAGAGCTTCCAGTCCGACATGCTCCGGCGGGCCGGGGCCGATCCTGGCGAGGCGCGGCAGGCGGTGAGCCGCCCGACCCCGCCGGCGCTGCCCGACCGCCGGTTACGTGACGGGGACCTGGTGGACCTGCCCGGCCGCAAACTCCGGGCCGTCCACACGCCCGGCCACACCCCGGGGCACATCTGCCTGCATCTGGAGGACGCCGACCGGCTGTTCACCGGCGACCACGTCCTCCCCGACATCACCCCCCACGTCGGGATTTATCCGTATGACCGGGACGATGTAGATCCATTGGGCGATTTCCTGGATTCCTTGGACCGGGTCGCCGACCTGGGGCCCTTGGACGCGTTGCCCGCACACGAATGGATATTTCCTGATGTGGCCGCGCGAGCCGCCCAGATCCGCCACCATCACGATGAGAAGCTCGTACGGCTGCGCGCCCTCCTGGCCCAGCGGCCGGAGCCGCTGACCATCTGGGAGGTCGCCGCGATGATGACGTGGAACAGGCCCTGGGACGACCTGTCCCCGATGCTGAAGGGCATGGCGGCCGGGGAGGCCGCGGCGCATCTGCGCGCTCTGGAGGCCAGAGGCGAAGTTCGCCGGGTCCCCGGTGTCGATCCCGTCCGCTTCCAGGCTCTAGACTCCTAGACATCCGATGTCTAGGGAGAGAAGCGTGGCGGTCACCGACGCGGCCATCGACAAGATCAAACAGATGATCCTCTCGGGCGAGCTGGCCCCCGGCGACCGGCTGCCCAAGGAGGCCGACCTCGCCGAGCGACTCGGCCTGTCGCGCAACTCGTTGCGCGAGGCCGTGCGCGCCCTGTCCCTGATCAACGTGCTCGACGTACGTCAGGGCGACGGCACGTACGTGACCAGCCTGGAGCCGCGGCTGCTGCTGGACACCATGTCGTTCGTGCTCGACCTGCACCGCGACGACACGGTGATCCAGTTCTTCGAGGTCAGGCGCATCCTGGAGCCGGCCGCGACGGCGATGGCGACCGAGCTGATGACCGACGCCGACATCGAGGAACTCCGCGTGATCCTGGAGTCCCTGCCCGCGGAGCCGACGGTCGAGGAGCTGGTGGCCAACGACCTCCAGTTCCACCAGCGGATCGCGCGGGGTTCCGGGAACAGCGTCCTCTGCTCGTTCATCGAGAGCCTGTCAGGTCCGACCACTCGGGCCAGGATCTGGCGCGGGCTCACCCAGGAGGGGGCGATGCAGAAGACGCGGGAGCAGCACACCGCGATCTACGAGGCCATCGCCGCCCGCCAGGCCGACGTGGCCCGGTCCTGGGCGACCGTGCACGTGGCGGGCGTGGAGTCGTGGCTGCGCAAGGCGCTCGATCTCGACTGACCCGCTACCAGGGGTTGGTGCCGCCCTGCTCGCTGAGGACGACGCCCATCGGGACGTCGGGCAGGGTGGCCTGGCGGGCCATGTGCTCGCCGCCTCCAGGCCGCTATTGGCTTCTCCAGAGGACGGTACGGATAGACGGGCAAAGGTAGGGCCGCCGTTTGTGAAGGGGGCCGACTGGTTACCGCCGACCGTCCGAGATGGTGATGAGCCCGCCTTCGTAGGCGGCAACGACGAGCTGGGCTCGGTCGCGGGCGTGCAATTTGGCCAGGAGGCGGCTGATGTGGGTCTTGACCGTGCCGACCGTGAGGTGAAGGTGCTCGGCGATCTCGGAGTTGGACATTCCCCTGCCGACGAGGGTGAGCACCTCACGCTCGCGTTGGGTGATGTCGCTGAGATCTCTCATGACCGGGACGGGGTGAGGACCGCGCAGGAATTCGGCGATAAGCCGACGGGTCACGGTGGGCGCGAGCAGCGCTTCGCCGGCGGCGACGACTCGGATGGCGGCCAAGAGCTCGGTCGCTGTGGCGCTCTTGACGAGGAATCCACTGGCACCGGCTCTGAGCGACGCGTATACGTATTCGTCCTGATCGAACGTGGTGAGAATCAGCACGCGGATGCCGGCACTGTCAGGGTCGGCGCAGATGCGCCTGGTCGCCTCGATGCCGTCCATGTCCGGCATCCGCACGTCCATGAGGACGACGTCCGGTCGCTGCCGACGGGCCAGGAGTATGGCTTCGGCGCCGGTGCCCGCCTCTCCGACGGCGGCCAGTCCTGGTGTGGCGTCGATGAGGATCTTGAGGCTGTCGCGTATCAGGACCTGGTCCTCGGCGAGCAGGACTCGGATGGGCGGGGGCGGATCGTGCAGGCCGGTGTCGGTGGTCATGTCACGGTGCCGTTCGGGTTGTAGGGCAGTCGAGCCGCCACGCGGAAGCCTCCCTCGGGCCGGAATTCTGCGCTGAACGTACCTCCGTACATCTTGACCCGTTCGCGCATCCCGATCAGACCGTGTCCGCCGGGAGCCGTTCGCGGCGGGCGGCCATGGCGAGGGCCGTCGTCGACGACCTCGATAACGGCTGCCCACCCATCGACGTCCACGGTGACCGAGCAATGGGTGGGCCCCGCGTGAGTGACAACGTTGGTCAGGGCCTGTTGCACGATCCGATACACCGACACCGCGACCGCGGGTGACAGCTCGGCCTCTGCGCGGACAGTCAGGTCCACCTCGACCCCGGCCGAGCGGGCATGGGCGGCCAGTTCGGGCAGGTTCGCCATGCCGGGAACAGGCACATCGGTCTCCTGCAGATCGCCGTCGGACCGCAGGAGGCCGAGCACTCGGCGGATCTCGGCGAGCGTGCTACGGCTGGTCTGCTCGATGACGGCCAGCGCGGCGCGTACCTCCTCCGGACGCACGTCGGCGACATGGTTGGCCACAGTGGCCTTGACGGCGATCAGGCTCATGCTGTGGCCGATCACGTCATGCAGTTCGCGGGCGATGCGCCTGCGTTCGTCGGCCACTGCGGCCTCGGCGAGGTGGCGGACGAGGCGGGCGGTCGTGTCCCGCTTCCAGCGGACGACCGTTCCCGTGGCCCACCCGGCGGCCAGGAAGATGCCGGTCGCACCGATCTCCACCGGCCAGTACGGCGGCATCTCGGTGGGCGACGCCGCGGGCGCGAGGCCGGGGAGCACCTGATCGTAGAAGATCAGAATTGCGGTCACCGCGGCGAGCGTGCAAGCGGCCAGGCCCGTCACCGACCAGACGGCCGAGGCGGTGGCGGCCACCAGGTACAGCACGAGCACGGTCGGCACGAAAGTCAGCCAGATCATGCCTGCCGCGACGGCGCCGACCACGGTCACCGCAGCGCTCGCGGCGCAGGCCAGAGCGAGCATGGTCCGCGGCCAGAGCCGCCGGACCGCAGCCGGAAAGCTCACGACCGCCGCCACCGGCCAAGCCGACCAAGCGGGCCACGGCGACGACGGCCCGGGCGGGTCAACAATGGCGTATCCGACGGTCAGCGCCACGATGACGGCCACCGCCGCGTCGGCAGCACCCCTTCCACCGATCCGCCGAGCCCACTCCATGACGGGAAGTTACCGCCTCAGCAGATCACTCGGCATCTGCCCACGGTCGGACATGCACCTCCGTCTGGGGTCGTATCCCTTGCTCGTGCCTGCCGACCAAGATGCGACCTGAGCCAGACGCGCGTGCGCTGCCTTGCCCTTCACCATGCTAGAGCGCCCCCGGCATACCAAGCCGGAGCACTCCGAAGCAGACAAGACGGGCGGTAATCCATGAACCTTGATCTTCGCGGACAATTCACGCGATGGCGGCAGACCGACGCCGACCGGCGGGCCGCCAACGCCGCTGCCAACCTGGGTCGCCGGCCCCCGTTCCCCGGCCGATGGGTGAGCGCCATCTCGCTGATCGGCGGCCCCACTCTGATCATGGCCGGAACTCTCCTGCGCTCCCCGTTCTACTACTTCGTCCCTTATCAGCTCGTCGCCTACACCCAGCATCCCGCCCTCATCACCGCCGCCTACGTCTGCTTCGCCAGCGGGTTCGTGCTGCTGTGGCCGGCGGTCATGACGCTGGCACAGACGATCGCCGCCACCAACCCGCTGTGGGGACTGTGGGGCGGTTGCCTGGTGATCGTTGGCCTGTTCACCCGGACCTTCCAGTTCGGCACCGATCACCTGGCCTTTCACTTGACCGACAGCCTTGGCCTGCACACCATGCTCAACGGCATCGACGGCTACTACCTGGCATGGCGGGAGACAGTCTGGCATCCGTTCAGGGCCATGTCCGGACCGGCCTTCTTCGGCTGGGTCGTGCTGGCCATCGGCGCCTACCGCTCCGGCGCCCTGGGGCTGGGCCGTTCGATCGCACTCGGCCTGATGTCAGCGCTCGCGCTCGGGACGCTCAAAGGCACCGAACCACAGTCCTTCATCGCCGTGGGCGGCCTCTGTGTCGCCTTCATCCCCCTGGGCATTTCGCTGCTGCGCGGCGGCCCCCCACCGACCAGGCGCGCCATGCTCTGGATCGTCGTCCTCATCGTCGTGCACATCCTCATGTCGGCCTACGGACCGAAAGGATGACGACCCGGACCGGCACTCACCGAGGCCGGCGAGCGCATCGCCGCCGGCGAGAAGGTCACCGGACCGGCCGCCGACCGCTACCGCGCCGCAGCCGCGCACGCGACGGCGGCCGCACCGCCCCTGACCGCTCCCGCTGCCATCCCGCGTGTGCGAGCCCTCGGGCCGCTTCCGACCCACAGGAACCACGATGACCACCCAGCCCCTGACGCCGGCCGGCACCGTACGGCGGACCTCGCCCGGATCGTCGACGAGGCCTTCGCCCACGCTTCCGCCGGCAGCGGGCCAGAGGACGCCGCAGAGGCCCGGGTCCATCACCGACGCCATGGTGCGCCTGCTGATCGGCGCCCCGCCGCACTCCGACGGCAAGCTGACCATCGTCTCCCGCACGGACCCAACCCGCCTTGGCCAGCGGGATCCGTATGCCGTACCCCGCTGGTGGTCCGGGAGAGTACGGGCGGGTAGTACCCCTGTCGTGGCCGACAAACTGGAGCGATACCGGAGCAAACGCGACGCCAGCCGCACCCCGGAGCCCATCCCCCCGTCGCCGCCCTCCTCCGGGGACGGCAACGCGTTCGTCATCCAGGAACACCACGCCCGGTCCCTCCACTGGGACCTGCGGCTCGAACGCGACGGCGTCCTCGTGTCCTGGGCCGTCCCCAAGGGCCTGCCCGCCGACCCCGACACCAACCACCTCGCCGTGCACACCGAGGACCACCCGATGGAGTACCTCACGTTCCACGGCGAGATCCCCAAGGACGAGTACGGCGGCGGCACGATGACCGTCTGGGACACCGGCACGTACGAGACGGAGAAATGGTCGGATCGCGAGGTCAAGTTCGTCCTGCACGGAGGGCGGGCTTCGGGGAGGTTCGTCCTGTTCCGGACCCGGGGCCAGAGCTGGATGATCCACCGCATGGACGCCCGGGTCCGCGACCCGTTCCCGCCGCCCGAGCCCATGCTTCCGACCGAACGCGCCAAGCCCCCGAAGGACGTCTCGGCCTACGCCTTCGAGTTCGCGTGGGGTGGCCGCCGCCTGCTCGTCCCCATCGAGGGCGGGCGCACGACGGCCGCGCGGGAGCACCCGTGGCTGCGAGGGCTCGCGGAGTCGTTCGGCAGCCGCACGGCGATGCTGGACGGGGAGGTGGCCACGCTCGGGGGCGCCGAGATCCTGGTCTTCTACGACCTGCTGTACGACGACGGCCGCTCCCTGGTCGACCAGCCTTACGCGGAGCGGCGGGCGGCGTTGGACGCGCTGGAGCTGGCGGGAGCGCACTGGCAGACCGCTCCGTCGTGGCCCGGCGAGGCGGGCCCGGTCCGTCAGGCCGCCCGCGAACAGGGCCTGCCCGGGATCGTGGCCAAACGCCTCGACTCGACGTACGAGCCAGGGCCTTCGAAGTCCTGGCTGTACATCCCCACCTGAGCCCCGCCGGGCTCAGCGCCTCACCGTCACTCCTTGGGCAGTAACTCCTCCGACATCAGCTCGTCCCACACCACCTCCGGGACCGGGCGGGACAGCAGGGCGGCGTTCGCGGTGATCTCCTCGGGCGAGCGGGCGCCCAGGACGACCGAGGCGACGGCCGGGTGCCGCAGGGGGAAGGCCATGGCCGCCTGGGGCAGCGTGGCGCCGTGGCGTTCGCAGATCTCCGCGATCCTCGTCGCCCGCTCCATCACCGACGCCGGTGCGGGCTCGTAGTTGTAGGTGCCGGTCGGCCGCGGGGTGGCCAGGATGCCGCTGTTGAAGACGCCCGCCGCCAGCACCCTGACCCCGCGACGAGCGCACTCCTCCAGGAGCGGCAGGCCCGACTGGTCGAGCAGGGTGTAGCGGCCCGCGAGCATCACGACGTCGATGGAGGTCTCCTGGACGAAGCGCAGAAGCGCCTGCCACTGGTTCATCCCGACGCCGATGGCCTTCACCACGCCCTGCGCCCGCAGCTCGGCCAGCGCCGGGTACGCCTCCGCCAGCGCCTGGTCCATGTGGTCGTCCGGGTCGTGGATGAGCGCGATGTCGACGGCCGGGAGCCCCAGGCGTCCCAGAGACTCCTCCAGGGATCTGCGTACGCCGTCGCCGGAGAAGTCCCACACCCGCTGGAGGTCGGCGGTCACGTCGAAGCCCTGCTCGTCGCGACCGCCCGATGACGAGGCGGGCACCAGCAGGCGGCCGACCTTGGTGGACAGGACGTAACCCGAACGGTCCTTGAGCGCGGCGCCGAGGCGGCGCTCCGACAGGCCGAGCCCGTAGTGGGGCGCGGTGTCGAACAGGCGCACCCCGGCGTCCCACGCCGCGTCGACCGTGGCCCGCGCCTGCTCCTCCGAAACCCCCTGGTACAGGTTTCCGATCGGCGCCCCACCGAAGCCGTGCCGCGACACCTCAACCCCGCCACCGTCACGCCCGACCCAAGACCCGCCGCCATCACGCCCGACCCACGACTCGTCGCCATCACGCCCGACCCACGACTCGTCGCCATCACGCCGGACCCAAGACTCGTCGCCATCATGCCCGCCCGGAGAATCACCGGCCGCGCCGCCACCGTGCCCAGCCGACACACCGCCGTCACGACCGGTCGGAGACCCGTCCGGCGAGTCGCCGTCCAAGCCGGCCGGAGGTTCGTCGATCCCGTTCAATCCTGTGCCTTTCCGCCCGCGATCCGGCTGATCATCAACGCGATGAGGATGATCCCGCCATAGATCACCGGCTGCCAGAAGCCGGAGACGCCGATGAGCGTCAGGATGTTCTGCACCAGGCCGATCACCAGCACGCCGGTGAGCGCGCCCAGGATCGTGCCCTTGCCGCCGTCCATGCTCACGCCGCCGATGACCGCCGCCGCGAACACCATGAAGATCCACCCGACGCCCTGGTTGTTGCCGATCGCCCCGAGGCGGCCGGTCTCCAGGATCCCGGCGAGCGCCGCGAGCGTCCCGCCCAGGATGAACACCCCGTACAGCACCCGATCCACCCGGATGCCGGCGGCGCGGGCGGCGTCGGTGTTGCCGCCGATCGCGTAGAGCGCGCGGCCGAGCCGCAGGTAGCCCAGGCCGAAGATGCCCGCCGCGAACAGCGCACCGGCGATCCAGATGGCCGCCGGCAGGCCGAGCCATATGGCGCTGCCCAGGTAGAGGATCGAGTCGGGGAGTTCGAACAGCGTCTTGCCCTCGGTCGGCCCCTGCAGGAGGCCGTGCACGATGATCAGCATGGCCAGCGTCACGATGAACGCCGACAGCTGGAACCTGATGATCAGGAAACCGTTGAACGCCCCGATGGCCGCGCCGACCAGCAGGGCCAGCGGGATCACCAGCGCGCCGGGCAGCCCGATGCCGAACCCGCCCGCGGCCGCCGGGATCACCAGCATCACCGCGATGGCCGGCGCGGTGCCGACCGTCGACTCCAGCGACAGATCGAACTTGCCGGCGATGAGGATCATCGCCTCCGCCAGCACGACGAGCGAGATCGCCGCCTGCTGCTGGAGCACGTTCGTGAGGTTGCCCGCGGTCAGGAAGGTCGGGTCGAGGAACGCGCCCACGACGAGCAGGATCACGATCACCGGCACCAGCGTCAGGTCACGGAACCTGGCCAGGCGCACCCGTGGAACCGGCGCAGTCATAGTGGTCAATCTTCTATGCCCTCCATCACGGCCACGAGTTCGTGGTCCGTCCAGCCACGCGGCACGTCCTTGACGACCCTGCCGTGGAACATGACCAGCACCCTGTCGCAGATCCGCAGGTCGTCGAGCTCGTCGGAGACCACGACGGCCCCCGCGCCCCGCCCGACCGCGTCCTCGACCGCGCCGAGCAAGGCCTGCTTGGCCTTGACGTCGACACCGGCCGTCGGGTTGATCACGACCAGCACCGTCGGGTCGTCCACGAGAGCCCGCGCGAACACGACCTTCTGCGCGTTCCCCCCGGACAGGTCGCCGACCGGCTGATCAGGGCCTTCCGTCTTGATGTCGAGGTTCTTGATCATCTCGTCGGCCTTGGCCCGTCGGCGGGCCGGCGACACGATCCCGTACCGGCCCAGCTTGCGGGCGATCGGGAACGTGGCGTTCTCCCCCACCGAGAGCAGCGGGACGAATCCCTCGTGGTGGCGGTCCTCCGGCACGAACCCGAGGCCCGCCTTCATGGCGGCGGGCACGTCGCCCGGTCTGACCCGGGTGCCGTTGACCGTGACCGTGCCGGAGTCTGCTTTGCGGAGCCCGACGAGGGTCTCGGCCAGGCCGACCTTGCCGCTGCTCGCGGAGCCGGCCAGGCCGACGACTTCGCCCGCTTTAACGGAAATATCGATATCTGCGTAGCGGTCGCCGAGCGAGAGGCCCTCGCCCGACAGCACGACCCGGTCGCCAGGCGTGCGGGAGCGGGACTCGTACGCCGTCGTGGCCTCCCCCGTCATCGCGGCGACCAGCTCGTCGTGGGGAAGCTCGGCGACCGGCCTGGTCACGATGTGCCGCGCGTCGCGGAAGACCGTGACGCTCTGGCAGATCTCGTAGACCTCGTCGAGGTGGTGGGAGATGTACATCATCGTGACGCCCTGCTCGCGCAGCGAGCGCATGCGCGCGAACAGCCGCTCGATGGCCGGGCCGTCGAGCCGGGCGGTCGGCTCGTCGAGGATGATGAACCTCGTCCCGAACGACAGCGCCCGGGCGATCTCGACGAGCTGGCGCTGCTCGACGGTCAGGTCGCCGGCCAGCGCCTGCGCGTCGACGTCCACCTCGTACGTGTCCAGCAGCTCGCGCGCCCTGGCCCGCAGCGCGCGCCAGTTGATCTTGGCGCCCTTGGCCGACTGGCGGTTGAGGAAGAGGTTCTCGGCGACCGTCAGCGCGGGGATGATCGTGGACTTCTGATAGACGCAGGCGACGCGCTGCCGCCAGGCGTCGCGGTCGGCGAGGGCGGGCGCCGCCTCTCCCGAGAACAGCACCTCGCCCTCATCGGCCGGCTGGAGCCCGGTGAGGATCGACACGAGGGTGGACTTCCCCGCGCCGTTCCTGCCGACGAGCGCATGGGTCTCGCCCTCGGCGATCGCGATCCCCGCACCGTTCAGCGCGACGGTGGGGCCGAAGCGCTTGACGACGTTTCGGGCTTCAACGTGATTTTTCATCACTTGATCTGATTACCCCAAAGGCTCTTGTCGTCCACGTTGTCCTTAGTCACGAGCGGCGCGGGGAGCTGGTCCTCCAGGCCGTTCGGGAGCTGGATGATGTTGCTGTCATGGTCGGTCGGGCCGGGCTTGAACGTCTTGCCCTCCAGCGCGGCCTTGGCGTAGAAGACCGCGTACTTGGCATACAGGTCAGCCGGCTGCGACACCGTGGCGTCGATGTCGCCCTTGCGGATCGCCTCGAGCTCCTCCGGGATCCCGTCGTTCGATACCACGAAGACGTGCTTGGGGTCGCTCGGCGGGACGAGCAGGCTCTTCTGCTTCAGCACCTGCAGCGTCGGCGCCAGGTGCACGCCGCCGGCGTGCAGGTAAATGCCCTTGACGTCGGGGTTCTGCTCCAGGCGGGTCTGCAGCATGGACGCGGCCTTGGTGCCCTCCCACTCCGTGGGCTCGCTGAACACGGTGATGCCGGGGAACTTGGACTTCATGCACTCCAGGAACGCCTCCGACCTGTCACGGCCGTTGATGGAGCTGAGCGCGCCCTGGAGCTGCACGACCTTGCCCTTGCCCCCCAGCTTCTCCCCGAGGAATTCGCAGGCCTTGGTCCCGTACGCGCGGTTGTCGGCGCGTACGACCATGTAGACCTTTCCCTTGTCCGGACGGGTGTCGACGGTCACGACGGGGATCTTCTTGTTCTCCAGCTGCTGCAGCGTGTTGGCGATGGCACCGGTGTCCTGCGGGGCCATGATGATCGCCTTGGCACCCTGACCCACCAGCGCCTGCACGTTGTTGACCAGCTTGGAGACGTCGTTCTGCGAGTTCGTGGGTGGCATGAGGTCCACCTTGTACTCGCCGGCCATCTGCGGGACGTACTTGATGTAGGAGTTCCAGAAGTTGGAGTCGGCCCGCGGGTGGTCGATGCCGACCTTCCCGCCGCCGCTCCCTCCTCCGGTTGTTGTCGTGCCCGAGCCACACGCGGTGACGACCGCCAAGAGGGCCGCCGCCGCGACCGCCGATCCGAACTTCATGGGGGGGTACCTTCCTTAGTTGGACGCCCTCAGCCGGAGCCCTTGCATGCCCCCGTCGACCGCGAGTGCGGTCCCGGTGGTGGCGCCGGCTTCGGGACTGGCGAGGTAGGCGATCGCCGCGGCGACCTCCTCCGCGCTGACCAGACGGCCCATCGGCTGCCTGGCGTTCAGTGCGGCCCGCTCTCCCTCGGGGTCGTCGGCCTTGTCGAGCAGCCTCGCGACCCACGGGGTGTCCGCGGTGCCGGGGTTGACGCAGTTGACGCGAATGCCCTCACGGATGTGGTCCGCGGCCATCGCGAGGGTCAGCGAGAGCACCGCGCCCTTGGTCGCGCTGTAGAGCGCGCGCTCTGGCAGGCCCGCGGTGGCCGCGATCGAGCACGTGTTGACGATGGAGGCGTGCTCTGACTGCCTGAGGTACGGCAGCGCCGCCCGCGCGACCCGGACCATGCCGAGCACGTTGACGTCGAACACCCTCTGCCACTCGCTGTCCGGGTTGTCCTCGATGGTGCCCTGAGCGCCGATGCCCGCGTTGTTGACGAGCACGTCGATGCCGCCCAGCCGCTCGGCGGCCTCCGCCACCGCCGCCCGTACCTGTGCGTCATCCGCGACATCGACCTTGATCCCGATGAACGGCTCGCCCGGCGGATTGAGGTCGAGGCAGGCAACGGTCATGTCGCGCTCGGCGAGCAGGGTGGCCACGGCCAGTCCGATGCCGGACCCGCCGCCGGTCACGATCGCTTTCAGGCTCACGCGTCCCTCCATACTTCGCCGCCGGGGAATGTGTGGGCGGCGATCGACACCGCGTGCATCTCCGCGCTGAAGCCTGGCGCGGACGGTGCGGCGTAACGACCGTTGCGGATGACCACGGGGTCCACGAAGTGCTCGTGGAGGTGGTCGACGTACTCGATCACGCGGTTGTCCATGGAGCCGGTGATCGCGACGTAGTCGAACATCGACAGGTGCTGCACCAGCTCGCACAGCCCGACGCCGCCCGCGTGGGGGCACACCGGCACGCCGAACTTGGCCGCGAGCAGCAGGATCGCCAGGTTCTCGTTGACGCCGCCGACTCTGGCCGAGTCGATCTGCAGGTAGGAGATGGCGTTGGCCTGCAGGAGCTGCTTGAACATGATGCGGTTCTGGACGTGCTCGCCGGTGGCCACGGGGATGGGGTCGATGCCCCTGGCGATGGCGGCGTGGCCGAGCACGTCGTCGGGGCTGGTCGGCTCCTCGACCCAATGGGGGTGGAACTCGCCCAGCGCGTTGATCCACTCGATGCCCGATCCGACGTCCCAGCGCTGGTTGGCGTCGATGGCGATCGGGAAGTCGGGGCCGCAGACCTCGCGGGCGACCCTGAACCTGCGCCGGTCGTCCTCAAGGTCGGCGCCGACCTTGAGCTTGATCTGCTTGAAGCCCTGCTCCAGTGCCTCCTTGCAGAGCCTGCGCAGCTTGTCGTCGTCGTACCCGAGCCATCCGGGGGAGGTGGTGTAGGCGGGGTAGCCGACCTCGATGAGCCGGCTGATCCGCTCCTCCTTGCCCGCCTCCTGGCTCTCCAGGATCTGGAGGGCCTCCTGCGGCGTCAGCGCGTCGCTCAGGTAGCGGAAGTCGATGAGGTCGACGATCTCCTCGGGGGACATCTCGGACAGCAGCCGCCACAACGGCTTGCCCGCCCGCTTGGCCTTGAGGTCCCACAGGGCGTTGACCACGGCGGAGATCGCCATGTGCATGACGCCCTTCTCCGGCCCCAGCCAGCGCAGCTGCGAGTCGTTGACCATGTCCTTGTAGAGCGCGCCGAGGTCCTCGACGTCCTTGCCGATCACGTACGGCTCGAGCGCGCTGATGGCCGTGGTCTGGATGTCGTTGCCACGCCCGATCGTGAAGGCGAACCCGTGCCCCTCGAACCCGTCATCGGTCGTGAGCACGACATAGGCCGCGGAGTAGTCGGGATCCGGATTCATCGCATCCGAGCCGTCGAGCTCGCGCGAGGTCGGGAACCGCACGTCGTGCGTCTCCATCCCGACGATCCGGTACGCGCCAGGAGTCGTCATGCCTGCCCCACCATCTGGCGCTGCCGCCCGAGCCCTTCGATCTCCAGCTCCATCACGTCACCTTCACGCAGGTACGGCTGCCCCGGCATGCCCATCGCCACGCCGGCCGGCGTACCCGTATTGATCACGTCACCCGGCTCCAGGACCATGAACTGGCTCAGGTAGCGCACGATCTCGGCCACGTCGAAGATCATGTTCTTGGTGTCGCCGTCCTGGCGCAGCTCACCGTTCACCCAGAGGCGCAGCGGCAGGCTCTGCGGGTCGCCCACCTCGTCCGCCGTCACCAGCCACGGGCCCAGCGGGTTGAACGTCTCGCACGACTTGCCCTTGTCCCACTGCCCACCGCGTTCGAGCTGGAACTCGCGTTCGGAGACGTCGTTGGAGATCGCGTACCCGGCGATCACGCCGAGCGCCTCCTCCCGGCTGCCCAGGTAGCGGGCCTCCTGGCCGATCACGACAGCCAACTCCACCTCCCAGTCGGTCTTCACGCTGCCCCTGGGCACGAGCACCTCGTCGTACGGGCCGACCATGGTGTTCGCGGCCTTCATGAACACGACCGGCTCGGCCGGGACATCCTGCCCGGACTCGGCGGCGTGGTCGCTGTAGTTCAGGCCGATGCAAACGATCTTTCCCGGACGAGCGATCGGGGCGCCGATCCGCAGCCCTTCGGCGTCGACGACGGGCAGGGCACCACGCTCGAGCGCGTCCCGGACGCGCGCCACTCCCCCGGAAGCGAGGAAAGCCCCGTCAATCTCGGGCTCCCCGATGTCGCGCAGGTGACCGGCGTCATCCATGACCACCGGACGCTCCTGGCCGACAGGTCCTACTCGCAGCAGCTTCACACCGCATCCTTCTCATATACATCGGATGTCTCGATTCATGATGCTCGTGCGATCGGGCAGAGCATGTCAAGTGTGACAAGACGGATACATCCGATCCGTGACCTCGAAAGACACCCCCTGGGGGTGGTCGATGCCTGTGAAGCGACTTTACCGCTCCGATGGCTGCATTCACATACACGAATTAACGCCCTCAAATACATCGGAGGTAAACCCCATCCCCCAAGACGACACCTCCCACCTGCCACGCCAACCACCACCGGCAAACATCCCCCCAGGACAATCCACCCCACGCCGGCCGGGGTGGGGGCGTGGGACTCCAGTCCCCGCGATAGGCACCAGCGCGGGCCCCAGGTCCCCGCAGCAGATGCCGGCGTGGGCCCCGTGGCAGGTGCCGGCGTGGGCCCCGTGGCAGGTGCCGGCGTGGGCCCCGTGGCAGGTGCCGGCGTGGGCCCCGTGGCAG